>DATKYS010000010.1 GCA_035528375.1 bacterium | reverse complement strand
GGCTCGATGTCGGCCGCCAGTTGGGGGAAGACGGCATACTGGGCGGCGGTGAGCCGCGGCTCCCAATAGTCCAGGAAATCTTTGATCTCGCGGTCGGTGAAGCCGTAGTCGTGGAGGTTTTTAGTGAAAAAGTCGCGCAGGTCGGCGCCCTCTATGAGCCAACCCCATTCGTGCTGCCACTCCACGGGGACGTCGGCCTCGTAGAAGAGGTATGGGTAACCGCCCACAGGGACGGGCTCCACGGTGTACATGGTGGCATCGGGGTCGTCCGGCACGTCGCGGGTCAGATACTCGTAGTTGGTCAAAAAGCCCTCGGGCGTGGCCTCCACCTTCCAGCCGTCCAGGTAGAGAGGCTCGGAGACGGTCACCCCGCCGCCTTTCGGGAAGCTCAGCCGGACCGTCGCGTCGGTGGTCTGTGGCGGGTAGAGGTAGACGTTGGGCTTGCGCACCGGTTCCAGGTAGTCCTTGGAATAGGCGGCCAGGTCGAGCTCCACGGTCTCCCCTTTGCCTATCTCCACGTCGTGCAGGAGGTCGAAATCGTAATCCGGCGCGTTGCCGGTCACGGTGTAAGAGCCCGGCTCGATGTCGGGGATGGCGTAGCGGCCGTCGGAGTCCGTCTTCGCCTCGTAGTCCGTGCCGTCCAGGACGATCTCCGCTCCGGCGACCGGCGCGCCGTAGTCGTCGGTGACGACCCCGATCAGGGTACCGGTCTCCTCCTTGCACCCGGCGAGAAGGACCAGGGGGAGAAGGACGAAAGCCGCGATTTGCCGGAGACGTAGCTCGGTTCGCATGGGAGCCCTCCCTTCGGCTAATGGACGATTTCCTCGTCGTCCATCAGGACGACACCCCACTCGCAGACCGTGAAGCCGTGGCGATGGAAGCTCGGGATATCCGGCTCGGGGACGTAGCGGTCCACAGAGTCCACGCCGGAGATGACGTAGTACAGGCGGAGGATTTCGGCCGGCTCCGGCTCGACGGTAAGTGTTATCAGGGGCTCGATGTCCCGCGCGTACTGGGGGTAGATGACGTAGAAGGCCTTATCGTCCAGGCGGGGGACCCAGTACTCGATGAAGTCGGCGGTCTCGCGCTCGTTGAAGCCGCCCGCGGCGAGGTTTTCGTTAAAAAACTCCTCCAACTGCCGCTGTTGGACGACCCAGCCCCGGTCGAATTGCCAGTCCGGCGGCACCTGGGCCTCGTAGAACAGGTGACCGTACTCGCCGTTGATTTTCCCGTCGGGCGCGACGCCCACCGTCCAGCCGTCGCCGTAAGTCGGTTCCGAAATCGTGACACCACCGCCCGCGGGGAATCCCAACCGCACCGTGACCTCGGTGGCCTCCTCGGGATAGAGGTAGAGGTTGGGCTTCTCCACTTCCATCATGTACTCCAGGATGAAATCGTAGGTCAGCTTCTCCCCGGCGGTGACGGCGATGCCCAGGACGTAAGTCGGCTCGTAGTAGTCGTTCTCGCAGACGACGTCGTAGGTGCCAGGCAGGATGTCCTCGATCGAGTACCGGCCCTCCTCGTCGGTCGTCGCCCGGTAGAGCGGCTCGTCCGTGAAGAGCCAGGGACGGTCCTCCGGTCTCGGTTCTATGCTTCGTTCCTCCTCCTCCGTTTCCCTCGCCTGGAAGAGCTCGACCGAAGCGTCCGGGATGGTGTCGCCGTCGAGGTTCTGGACGATACCGGTCATGGTCGCCGTATCGGAGGCCGCCGCGCAGAGTGTTGGGACGGCCGGAAACGCGGTTATGCCCAGGCAAATCAGGGTGGTCGTTCGCATTCGCTCCCCCTTCTAGTAGAGGTAGGCGTCCATGTCACCGGGGCTGAGGATGACCCCCCACTCGTGGACGGTGAAGCCGCCGATTTCGTAGGCCGGGATCGCCGCCGGCATCAGGTCGAAATACTCCTCCAGCCCGACGACGACGTAGGCCAGCCGGATGACGGTCCAGGGGTCCGGATCCACATCGAGGCCGACCATTCCGTCGTAGATGGGGTCGTACTGGGGGTAGAGGGCGAAGTAGGGGTGGTCGTCCAGCCGCGGCACCCAGAACTCCGCGAAATCCTCGATCTCAGGCTCGTAGAAACCCGTGGCTCTTAAATTTTCCCGGAAAAAGGCCTCCAGGTCCTCCCGGGGCACCACCCAACCCTCCTCGCGCTGGACGCTCCCTCCGCTCCGGGCCTCGTAGAATAGAAACGTGCGTTCGCCGTCAATGATTCCCTCGGGGGTGACGGTGACCGTCCAGCCTTCGCCGTAGGGCGGGTCGGAGACGGTTATACCGCCGCCCGCCGGAAAGCCGAGCCTCACCCGCACCTCGGTCTCCTCGATTGGGTAGATGTAGATGTTGGGCTTGGCGATGCCTTCAGCCTCCTCGAGGGTGATGGTCAGCCGGTACTCGGTGTCCAGATTAACGGTGAGGGTTTTTTCGTAATACTCGTCCTCGAGGGTGATGGTGTTTTCCAGCAGCGCGGAACGTTCGCCCACGGTCACCCGCAGGCCCCAGGTCCCCCTCGGGACCTCGTAATCGTCGAACCGGCCCTCCTCGTCCGTTACGTAGTTCGTGCCGGTACCCACCAGCTCGATCACCGCGCCTGCCACCGGGTCGCCCGCGGCGTCGGTCAGGGTCCCGGTGAAGAAGATGTAGATGTCCTGGACCATGAAGGTCTCCCCACCCAGGACGATGCAGGCCCAACCCACGGTGCCGTCGGGGGCCTTGATCCGGGCCCAGTCGTCATTCATCTCCGCGTACGGCACCGTGTCGCCCAGGTGGAGCATCCCGACGACCTCCGAGCCCTCGGTGGCCGGCAGGTCACGGATGCGCAGGGTGTCCACGATCACGGTCATCCTGGACAGGGGGTCGCTGAACTCGTAATCCTCCTCCTCCTGGGCCAGGACGGTCGCGGTGAGCGCCAGGAGGATAAATACGGCACACGGGGTTTTTACGGTTTGCATCTCCCCTCCATTGGTTGATTAGTGCAGGTAAAACCGGGCGTCGCTCTCCTTCAGGATGACGCCCCATTCCACGACGGTAAAGCCCCCGCGTTCGAAGGGCGCAATCGCCGGTTCTGTCAGAGTCAATTCCGCGTTTTCCCACAGCCCCCGGACGGTGAACACCACCCGCAGGACGGAGTCCGGCGCGGGGAAGACGGACATGGAGACGAGCTTCTCGTACTCCCCGCCCGCCTGGGGGTAGACGGCGAAGAGTGGGTAGTCGGTGAGCCGGGGCGCCCAGTAATCCACGAAATCCTCTATCTCCCTCCCGGCGAAGCCGTAGGCCGCGAGCTTTTCCCGGAAGAATTTCTCCACGTCCTCCCGGCCCACCACCCAGCCGTAGTCGAGCTGCCCCGGCCCCGCGACCTCCCCCTCGTAGAAGAGGTAGTCGTAGGAGCCCGCGGGCTCTCCCCGCGCCGGGACGGGCCAGTGTTCCCCCGTTTCCGGGTCCAGGAAGTAGACGGGCTCGTAGGCCGTTATTTTCCCCTCGGGGGTGACGGTGACGTCCCAACCCTCGATGTATTCGGGCTCCGAGGCGGTCATGCGGCCCCCGCCGACGAAGGAGAGCCAGACGTTGACGTCGGCCTCGGCTTCGGGGTAGAGGTAGACGTTGGGCTTGCCTACAGCGGAGGGATCCTCTCCGATGGTGTAAAGATGGAGTGCGTAGTCGCGCCCGAGGTGGAAGCGGATTACGTGCTCGTCGGTTGTCGGGATGAGGGGAGGGGTTTCGAGTTCGACGGTGTCTTCGCCGATGGTGCAGCGGATGGTCGCTGAGCCCTTATACAGAGAGGCACGGCCGAATGAGCCATTCACATCGGTCTCGAAAAATTTCTCCGTGCCGACGAATTCGACGGTTGCCCCGGTTACCGGAAGGCCCTCGGAAGTTTCTAAAACCCCGTGAACGTACACCACACGCCCGACGGTCTCGCTGGTTACCTCCGCGTCCTGCGCCGTAGCGGGCGGAAGCAGGGTCGGCAGGAGGAGGAGTAGCGTCAGAGTCGGAATTACGCTCATTCTTATCATCTCAACTCCTCGTACTCTACCGGCGTTCAGGCAACCCAGGAGCAAATCCGCTCTACAGGCTCACGTGCAGCTCCACCCCCAGGGCGGCAGAGAAGAAAAGCGCGAAGAGGTACGCCTTCAGGTCGCAGGTGCTCGGGTCGTCGTAGGGCTCGGGGTAGATGTCGAAGGCCAGCTTCTCCTCGGTTTCCCCGTTGTCCGTCTCGGACACGCCGATCACGGGCCGTTCCTCGTCCTCGGGGTCCACGTCGGGGTCCAGGGCCCCCAGGAGTCCCAGGAGCATCAGGCCGTCGGCGGGAGCGAGGCTCCCGGCGGCGAAGAGGGCGGCGAGGATCTCGTTGGCGTTGAGGGTGAGGGGGCGACCGCCGGAGGCCGCGGTGAGGCCCCAGGCGCTCGTCCCCTCGAGGAAGTCGTCGCCCTTGCTGCGCAGGAGCGCGATTTGCGACGGGTCCGCCCGGCCGTTCTTCCAAAAGTCCCGCCAGCCCCGGGCGACCGAGGGCTCCACTTCGCCGGTAATCCTGTCGTAGAGCCACTGCTCGGCCTCGGCGGTGACGGGGTAGCCTATAGTGCCGAAGCACCCCACCGTGTCGTCCAGGACGCAGGCCGGGCAGTCGGCGCAGGGGCCGGTTTTCTCCTCGAACCGGGCCGCCTCCTCGATGAGGTTCGACAGCGGCTCCACCACCTCGTCCACCCCGTCCAGGGTGACGATGCGGTGGGTGAGTTTCACCTCCTCGAAGCGGAGGTTCTTTTTCCGGGCCTCCCGTTTGGCGGTCCGGGCCATGAGGCGCCAGGTGCAGGCGCGGAGGAAGGCTTCATCGCCGCCGACGGAATCCTTGACCGCGCAGGGGCGCGCCACCACGTATTCGATGCTCACGAAACCTCCGGTGAACCGTTTATCGCGATTAGTGACATATCCTACTGTTTAGTCTTCGCATCAGTAAATGACTTCACTGGTAGCTGGCTGTGTATCGGTGGAGACGGGGGATTCCATTTGCCGAAACGTGTAGTCAAGTGACTAGTGGATGCCTAGGCAGGCTCGAATGAATCGGGCCACCCCCTGCATTCCGATGGTGTCAAGATACTTGATGAGCACATGCCATGGAGGGATGTTACTTCGATACGGTTTTTGGCAGGCTCCCGTGTACATGCCGCCACCTGGGCCAGTGTAGAGACCGCCGCCTGGGCCAGTGTACAAACCTCCGCCGGGACCCGTGTAAAGACCGCCGCCTGACCCCGTGTACAGGCCGCCACCCGGACCGGTGTAGAAGCCTCCGCCGGGACCGGTATACATGCCGCCACCAGGACCGGTATACATGCCACCGCCTGGGCCGGTGTAAGCTCCGCCCCCTGGTCCTGTATACAAGCCACCTCCCGGTCCTGTATACAAACCGCCTCCTGGACCGGTGTACTGATCTCGTGGCCAGGTATCTACAAACACGATCAACCCCCTTTGCGAAGAACTATTAAAGAATAGAATAAGTGCGGCAACGACTCTCAGTTAATGATACCACGAACGGCGGGCGTGTGAAGGCGGAGGTGTAGTAAAATGGGGTCGGAACGCAGGCCCGTTCTAAACGAAAGCGCCGTGGAAGACGACGTAAAAATTCTGGCCCGGAACCGGCGGGCGCGGCACGACTACTCCATCGAGGAGGACTTCGAGGCGGGAATCGTCCTCGAGGGCTCCGAGGTGAAGAGCATCCGCGCGGGGCGTGCGTCCATCGCCGAGGCCTACGTCCGGATTTCCGAGGGCGGGGCCTGGGTGGTGGGGATGCACGTGGCCCGATACAAGCCGGCGGGGGCCTTCCAGCCCGACGAGACCCGCTCGCGGCGGCTGCTCCTCCACGAACGCGAGATTCGGGTGCTCGCCGTCGGCGTGGAGCGGCGGGGGATGTCCATCATCCCCCTGGAGCTGTACCTCCGGGGGAAGCTGGTCAAGCTCAGAATCGGCCTCGGGCGCGGCAAACGTCAATACGACAAGCGGCAGGAGCTCCGCCGTCGCGAGGACGAGCGGGCGGCGCAGAGGGCCCGGTCTTACCGCCACGGGAGCGACGACCGTTAGAGGTTGGCCCGGATTCCGGTTATACTTTCTGAAACACGTCGCGAAGGAGACAAGGGGTTTAACCACCTTGCCCCCAGATAAAGCATCGAAGGGAGAGGCTTGCGCGGGTTCGCCTTCGGTCACAGATTTTCCCTTCGGGCGCAGAAACCCTGCGGGCGCAGATATGCCCTCAGTGCCGTAACACTTCTCCTGCTCCTCCTTCCGGCGGCGCCGGTGTGGGCCAACCGGGCCCAAAGCCTGAACCTGGGCACCACCGACGCGGGGACCTGGGTCTCGGTGGGCCTGGAGTCGGAGGCCGAGTTCTCCCTCACCGCCGATGGAAACACCCTCAAGGTGCGGATCACGGGGGCCGCGCCGTCCGCCACGCTCACCCGTCCGGGCAGGGGCGCCGTGACCGAGGCCAAGGTCGTCGCCGACGGTAAAGACGCCCTTTTAATCCTCCAGCTAGTCTCCGGCTCCTACACCTACCGCGCCTACGCAAAGCGCAACCCCTTCCAGGTCTGCGTGGACGTCACCCCCAAGGGCGGCGTCTCCGACACGGCCGACTTCACCCGACCCCCGGGGGAGATAAAGCTGATAGTGCTCGACCCGGGTCACGGCGGCCCGCGCTACACCGGCACCGCCACCTACGACGAGCGCGTTTCGGAGAAGTACGCCGTCTACGAGCAGGCCAAGATTTTAAAGAAGCTGCTGGAGGACAAACTGGGGGTGGAGGTGGTCCTGACCCGCACCGGGGACTACGAGGTGGGCCTCAAGGGGCGCTGCCTGATGGCCAACGAGATCGGGGCCGACCTTTTCGTCAGCCTGCACCTGAACGGGGGGTCCTCGTCGGCCAGCGGGACCGAGACCTTCTATCTGATCAGCGGCCAGACGACCACGACCCGGGCGGCCGCCATGCTGGAGAACGCCGACTTCCAGTCCGACCCCGACCTGGACCGGGTGACCAAGAGCGCCCTGGAGTTCATCCTCTCCGACGCGTACCAGACCCTCGTCCTCGAGGAGTCGGCCCGGCTGGCCAACTGCGTCCACGCCGAGCTCCTCGGCGAGCTGGGCCTGAAGGACCGCGGGGTGAAGCAGGACAACTTCGCCGTTCTGCGCGGGACGCACATGCCGGCCATCCTCGTCGAGAGCTACTTCATGACCGCGAAGCGCGAGGCGGACCTCTACACAAATTCGGAGGGCTACCGGCGGGTGGCCGAGGCTATTTACCGGGGGATTGCCGCCTACGTCGAGGACTACGACGAGCGGATGGAGTAGGCCGATTTGAGACGGTTCGCCCTCGCCCTGCTTTTATTCGTCATCTCGGCGTCGCCGGCCGCGGAGGTCCTCTCCCTGAACGCCGCGCCCGCCGGGACTGGGGCCTGGGTGTCCCTCGGTCTGGACGGGCCGCTTCCCGACGGCGGCCCCGCTGCCGTGCCGGTTTTCACCGACGGGGCCTGGCGCTGGGAGATTCCCGGCCTGACGCTGGAGCGTACCCTCTCGGTGGGGCGACGCTGGCCCCTGCTCGGCGTCGCGCTCGAGCCCGGGCCGGACGGCGCGACACTCACCGCGGAGCTGGACGGCGAGGGGTGGGGCGTCTGTGTCCTGGTGACCGACGACCCCCCCGCCCTCGGTCTGCGTTTCGACTCGCCCCATTCGGTTCCGGCGGCACCCTCCATCGAAGATGCGCGTGTCCGCCTGATCGTCCTCGACCCCGGCCACGGCGGTCCCCGGTGGACGGGGGCCGGCGGCCCCAGGACCGGCGTCTTCGAGAAGGACCTGGTGCTGGACATCGCCGGCAGGGTGCGGGCGATGCTGGAGGAGGAGCTGGACGTAGAGATCGTGCTGACACGGACGGGCGATTATCCCGTGGGGCTTCGGGAGCGCGTCCGCACCGCCAACGAGATGGGCGCCGACCTCTTCCTCTCCCTCCACTTGAACGGCGGCCCATCGGAGCGGCGCGGGCCCGAGATGTACTACGCCGACCACCACCGCCCGGACACCCCCTGGTCGCCCGAGGGCGGCGCGAGGTTCGCCCTGCCCCTCACCGGGGAGCTGCCGTTCCCGGCGCGGTTGGAGGCGGCCCGGCTTCTCGCCCGGCTGACCTTCGAGGAGCTGACCGCGCCCTCGGCGGGTGTGGCCCGGAGCCTCCTGGAAGCCCACGTCGGCTTGCTCGGCCTGCCCGACCGCGGCGCTTGGCCGGCGTCCTTCTTCGTCCTGGTGGAGGCGCGGATGCCGGCGGTGCTCGTCGAGTCGTGCTACCTCTCCAACGCCGAGCAGGAGGCGCTCCTCTCGGACCCCGCCTACCGGCAGCGTGTGGCCCGGGCCATCGCGGACGGGACCGCCGCCTGGGTGCGGGAAAATGATCTCGTACCGGAGTCCCGGCACTCCCTCGCGCAAGGGGATTAGGTATGCGTATCACGCTTTTTCTCGTCTTTCCGGTGATTTTCCTGGCCTGCGGCGGCGAGGGCGATGAGATGGAGGCCGGCGCCGAGGCCGTGGAGCAGGCCATCGGCGAGCAGCCGCCCGGCGAGGGGCAGGTCCAGCCGCCCATCCCCTACGAGGTGGCCGAGACCAAGGCCACGCCCGGCGTCGAGCGCGGCGTCTCCATAGACATCGTCGTCCAGCCCGGGGTGTACGCCGACGAGCTGGAGGAGCTCTTCACCTGGTTCGAGGAGGTCTGGTACTCCGACCGCCGGCTGATCCAGGTGGACGTGTACGACGACCGGGATTCGGCGGCGGGGCTCAACTTCGACACCAACCGGGTCCTCGCCACCTTCCGCTTCACCCAGCCCGACCACCGCGACGTGGTCATCTACGACGAGCGCCTCGTCGCCGGTCAGCGGGACCGGGTGGACGACACCTTCCGCTCCGGCACCCACGCCGTTTACCTCGGCCCCCGCTCCCGGATGTTCGGCTCCCAGGACCAGGCCCAGTACATGGTCAAGATGATCGAGGAGAAGCCCCACAAGCGCGTTTACGAGCTGTCCTGGCTTTCCAACGAGTCCAAGATAGTCCTCTCCTTCGACGTGGTGGGGATGCAGCTCGTGCGGGTGCGCGAGGGCTACTCCCGCGAGGTGTGGCAGAACTTCACCCCGGAGCGTCTGGAGCAGGCGGCGATGGGGGGCGGCTTCGGCGGGGCGGCGGACTACGGCGGCGACTACGTGCGGCTCGACGAGTCGGGCGGCCCCGTCCCCCCGGAGGCGGTTCCATGATAGTCGGGGGTTTTTCGTTCTACCTTGGCCGTCGGAAGGTATGGCATACCCGCCCCATGTTCTCAGCCCGCCGACTTCCCGATCGGGTAAGGATGGACGAGCCGGGGGTCAATCGCGTCTACAGCCCGGCTTTCCTGGGTGGGCGACCTAAACCCTAGGAGGACCGGCGTTCCTTCTCCCTCAAGCGAAAGACGTACCGATGAAACGGCTGACGTTATTGATGTTGGTGCTTGGCTGTCTGCCTGCGCTGGCAGACTCCGGTTCGTACGGGAGTGAATATCCCGGCCCCCAACCGTTCAATCCCCTCGAAAACGTTACGGAGCACCCCGATGTGGTGATGGCCGACGAGGAGGTGCGCATCTCACTCGGTCAGGGCGGCGCCTGGGTATACGCGGATTTCACCTTCCGCAACGAGGGGCCGGCCCAGACCGTGCAGATGTACTTCCCCCTGGAAAGCTCTAGTGGGATGGGTATGATAAACGAGGATGAGTATGGCGGAGAACCGGAAGTAACGACAGTCGAGAAAATTACTACCAGCGACTACAGCTTCTCTGTAAGCGTCAACGGGATAAAGCTGGGGGAACAAATACTCAGGGAAGAAACCATACAATTTGTTAGTGAAGAGTCTGAACCAGGTTTTTATTATACACAAGAACACTCTAACACCTACGCCCTCTACGAGGTGTCCTTCGCCGCCGGGGAAACCCTGATTCTCGACGTTTACTATTGGCAGGAATACGGCGCTCCCAAGCACGCCAGTTGGCGGGAGATGTTCTATCCGGTCTACACCGGCGGTTCCTGGAAGGGGCCGATCGGCCACGGAACCATCGAGGTTGACACCTTGGAAGGTTTCGACTGGCACGGACGCTGGCAGTTCCAATCCGTCGGGTTGCCCCCGGCCCGTGAGGAACGCGATGAAGATAATCGAGAAGAAGGCAAGCTCCTCTGGGAGTTCAGTAATCTGGAGCCTGGGCCGGGCGCCGGGGCGCGGGTGATGATGACCGGCTACGCCGAACCCTGGGGGATTGTGCTGTCCTCCGGCGGGATCAACTTCCGCACCCTTCCCGATCCCACGGCTGATAAAATCTCCGCCCATCCCCTCCTTGAGGAGGGCGAGTTCTTTACAATCTTCGAGCGACAGGGCGACTGGTGGCGCGTTGAGGACGAAGAAGGTAACTCCGGCTGGCTGCGCTGGCGCTACGTTGACTCTGATACGGGCATAGAGAATATCTACGCCGCCGTTTCCCCGGGCAAGAACAGATACCACGCCCTGGAATCGGGGGCCTGATAACGATTAGACGCTCTTTCCGGTTCATCTACCGAGACCTTTGATTAAGTCCGCCTGCTCTCGTAGTGAGGAGCTTCATTCCTCCCGCGGGCGGGTTGCCAGACCCACCCCTATACCATCGAAATCGGAAAGGAACGGGTCAGGGTGAGGGTCGGGGTGAGGGGGTAAAAAGGGCGGACCAAGCGGTCCGCCCCGACGTTATGAATCCCCACCTCGACCGGCAAACGCCGGGGGCACGTCAGAACTGCAGGTAATACTCGGCCTTGAGGAAGACCCCCTGGTTGACCATCCGGAAGTCCCCCCCGGTGTCGTCGCGCCACTGCTCGTAGGCCAGGTAGATGTTCGAGTCGGGCAGGTACTCCCAGCCCACGAGGCCGCGGAAGGCGTACAGGTCGTTCTGGGTCGAGCCCTGGGCGAACAGGCGCAGGTACAGCTCCCGGGTGAAGAGGTAGTTCAGCGACCCCAGCCAGATGACGATGTCGTAGTCCTCGACCGGCCCCCCCCAGTAATCCGTGGCGTCGGCGGGGAAAGTCCAGTCGTAGTACTCGACACTACCAGTCAGTTGCAAGGCGGAGACGGGGCGGAAGGAGCCCTCCAGGCTGCCCATGAGCAGGTCGCCCACGGCGCCGGTGGTGTAGTCGGGCATGCTGCCGTAGCCGGCGAAGGCGTTGCCGGTGAACATCCCGGACCAGGGGGTGTTGACCCAGTAGTACCCGTAGTAGTACTCCACGGGGTTTTCAGGGTCCAGGAGCCAGTCGTGGCCGTAACTCCCGCCCAGGCCCATGAGCCAGCCGCTCTGGAGCATGCTGGAGAGCTCGATCTCGAACTGGTCCATCGCCGGCTCCCAGTCCCAGTCGCGGTGGACGTTGGCGTAACCGGTGACCCAGAAGCTGCGGAGCGCCGCCTCGGAGCCGAAGTTGAAGCGGAACCGCAGGTGGTAGTTGAAGTGGCGGAGCGAAAGCCCGCTGGTCCACATGTACCCGGTCTCGTCCAGGTTGAAGTTTTCCGTAAACTGGTCGTAATCCAGGCTGGTGTCCACGACCTCGCCGGTGTAGTCCACCTCGAAACCGGCGGCGTGCTGGTCCTCGATCGTCCCCCCGGGGTTGCGCGAGTCGTAGTCCGCCACCCCCATGCCCTTCACGTTCCACTCCCCGGTCTCGCCGAAGTAGAGATCGAAGTCCGCCGCGTAGGCCGCGTAGTCGTAGGCCGGCAGCGCCGTCCCGTCCGGCGTTTCCACGCCCTGGGCCAGGCGCCCGGAGCCGATCAGTCCCACGTAGCCGCCCGGGGTGACGTCGTAGGTCAGCCGGGCCACGCCCCAGTCGCTCGCCGGTTCGGCGGCCAGGTCGGTGACCGCCTCGTCTGTGTGGGCGTAGAAGGCGCCGTAGCCTAAGCGGTCCGCCTTGCCGGTCAGCCGTCCGCCGCCTATGATGTCCGAGTCCTCGTACAGGCCGTTGGAGTCGTAGAGCCGTTTGCCGATGCGCCGGGAGTAGAACATGGTGAAGTACGAGGCGGCGAAGAAGTTGGAGTTCTCCAGGAAGAAGGGGCGCGTCTCGGCGACGTACACCTGATCCCGGCCGACTACGTACTGGTCCGGGTCCAGGTCTATCTCGGCGAAGTCGGGGAAGGCCGTGGCCGCCAGGTTCAGGTTGCGGCTCACGTCGAAGTCCAGCACGAGGCCGGCCAGTGGCTTGAGCTGGTCGCGGTCCTCACCGGTAAGCTCCGGGTAGTTGCGGTAATCGCCCTTGACATAGGGCACGAGCTCCAGACCCAGGCTCTGGCTCACGCCCTCGATGCCGGTCAGCCGGGCGCCGTACTCCGTGTAGAACATGTTGGCGGTGTAGGGCACCTCGGCCAGGTAGGTCTCCTCGTGCTTGCGGCGGACGACGCGGCCGGCGTTGAAAATCCAGTCGTTCCCCGCGGACGCGTCGAACTGGAAGTTGGCGAAGGGCACGGCGAACTCGGCGCTCCAGCCGTAGGCGGTCTGCGCCGTGGCCACGTCCCAGTGTCCGTCCCACTGCCCCGTGGCCCACTGGGCGCGGTTGGTGTAGAGCTGGTCCAGCTTCACGCCGGCGGGGTTGGTGCTGAAGTAGTACAGGAGCCGCCCGTCGCCGGTGGGCGAGAAATAGACGTCCACGTTGTCGTCCGCGGTTATCCCTGAGTCTCGACGCGCCAGGTGGCTCTGCAATCCCGCAGGGTCGGAGTCGCGGCAGTCGAAGGCGACGTAGAGGGTCATCGAGTCGTATACGAAGGCCACGCGCGTCATCTCCGTGGAGGGCGCGCCGGGGTCGGGGTCGCGCTGGACGAAGCCCTCGTGCCACCGGGCCGCGCTCCAGCATGGGTCGTCGAAAAGCCCGTCGAGCTCCGGACCCTCTTCCACCCGCACCGCGGCGATTTCGGGGACGGCCGAGGCGGCGGCGGACAGGAGCGTTGCAATGATGACTAACGTTCTCATCGTTCAACTCCGGAAGAGAGGTCTTTCGTGACCGTGAATAGTACCACGTCGGACGGTTTGGGGTCGTCACTGGTTGACACTCCGCGGGGGCGGTTATATATTCTTCCCGCCCTTACCCCGCGGAACACGATCAAGCGGAACGCTTATTTCAAACTTTAATCCGTTTGAAGGGTTGGGCTCGCGGGGGTAAAATATCGAGTGCAACTGACTCCCCCCGCGGAACACGATCAAGCGTAAGGCTTGTAAAGTGGTCGTCCGTCTACGTGGCTGGGCTCGCGGAAATAAATCATCGAATACATCCAACTCCCCCCGCGGAACACGATCAAGCGTAAGGCTTGCCGGAGTGGTGAAACTGGTAGACGCAGGGGACTCAAAATCCCCCGGACCTCGGTCCGTGCCGGTTCGAGCCCGGCCTCCGGCACCACCAGCATGATGCTGGACCCAGCCCCGCGACGAGAGTTCATTTTCATTCGAGAGGGCAGCGCCGCGCGCGGTGCCTTTCTTCATTCCCGGCCTCCGGCACCACCAGCGGGTAGGACCCGCGGCCTGTTCCGCGGGTGGTATCGGTTGACATTCGAGAGGGTATCGCCGCGAGCGATGCCTCTTTTCATTACCCAACCTGCTGCCGGCTTGAAGCTGGACACTGCCCCGCGACGAGAGTTCATTTTCATTCGAGAGGGCAGCGCCGCGCGCGGTGCCTTTCTTCGCCTGTTCCGTCGCCACTCCGGGGAGAGGTTTGCACGCGGACCAGGGTAAAAAACATAACTACACCCCCTTAGACACGCAGGGCTCCGCCCCGGTTTCAACAATCGGTATAAAAAGGGCCGCCCCGCGGGGAACGGCCCTCTTTTCTTCGAACCACTACTTGCCGAGCCGCTCGATTTCCTCCTTGAGCCCCTCCAGCTCGCCCTCCAGCTCTTTCTTGTACCGCTCGAGCATCTCGAGCCGCTCATTCTTCGAGTGGAAGCGGCGGAAGAACGCAGGGCCGCAGCAGTCTTTGCCGCCAAAAGCGTTTTGGTGGCGGTGGTGTCCAGGTGGTCCGAACATGGTTTCTCCTTCGTTGGTCCGTGGATTTTTCCAAAGTTAAGTTATTAAGCGGATTCTTAAATTCCAGGCGAAAAAAACGCGCTAACCCTACCGCCGCAGCTCCTCGATCCTCTCCATGATGAGCCGCAGTTTCCTCTCCAGCCCCGCCTTGTAGAGCAGGAGCGCCTCCAGGTCGTCCCCCGGCTCCTCGGGGATGCCGTTGTGCATCCCGCAGGCCCGGTTGACCTCGCTGCAGCACTCGTGCAGGGTTTCCTCGTTGAGGCTGTAGGGGATGTGGTATCCGTGGCGCTCGGCCAGGACCAGCCCCGCGTGCCGCAGGGCCTTGAGGTGCTGCGAGGCCGCCGCGGGGGTGATGCCCAGAATCTCCGCGATTTTGTTGGCCCCGGCGGGCCCGTGATGACGGAGGATGCGGATTATGGCCAGCCTGCGCCGGGCGCCGAGGATGCGGAAGACCTCGCTGGGATTCGGTTCGGGGGGCATTTCTCCCCTGCATTTAAGCAACTGCTTAAATAATAGCCGGGCTTTGCCTTTTTGTCAAATTATTCCTCGAAACGGCCGCCCAGGTTGTCGGCGAGGAAGCGCTCGACGCGCCGGTAAGCGTCCAGGCGGTTCTCCGGCCGGGCCAGGCCGTGGCCCTCGTCGGGGTAGACGACGTACTCGAAGGAAATCCCCGCTGCCTCCAGGGCCGCCGAAATCTGCTCACCCTCGGAGAGCTTCACCCGCGGGTCGTGGGCGCCGTAAATCAGAAACATGGGTATCTTTATCCGGTCCACGAAGTTGATCGGGCTGCGGCTTTCGAGAAACCCGCGCTCGGTCTCCGGGTTCCCCACGCGCCGGAAGAAGTTCTCCTGACCCACGCGCCAGTAGGGCGGCACAGTCTCGATGAACGTCACCAGGTTCGCCGGACCGATGCCCGACACGGCGCAGGCGTAGAGGTCCGGGGTGAAGGTCGCCCCGGCCAAGGCCGCGTAGCCGCCGTAGCTCCAGCCGTAGACGGCGACCCGTTCCGGGTCGGCGAGCCGTGAGCCCACGGCCCACTCCACCGCGTCGGTGAGGTCGTCCTGCATTTTACCGCCCCACTCCTTGTCGCCCAGGTGCAAAAACGCCTTGCCGAAGCCGGAGCTCCCGCGGTAGTTCACCTGCAGCACGGCGTAGCCGCGATTGGCCAGCCATTGGACCTCGCCCTGGTAGCCCCACATGTCCCGGGCCCAGGGGCCGCCGTGCACGTCGAGGACCAGGGGCAGGTCCCGGGGCAGTACCCCGGGCGGTAGGGTCAGGTACCCGTGGATGACCTGGCCGTCGCGGGCCGTGTAGGCGATGGGAATCATCGGGGCCAGGGTGTAGTCGTTGATCTCGGGCCGGATGTCGAACATCTTCTCCAGGCTCCGGCCGTCGCGGTGGTAAACGTAGGCCGCCGAGGAGCGGTCATCGTCGTAGACCGTCACGAGCCACGTCCGGTCGTCGCGGGAGCGGTCGGAGAAGTAGTAATCGGCGTCGTCGAAGGCGCCGTTGAGAAACTCGATGTCCCCCCGGACGTCCTCCGTCAGCGGCTCCCACTCCAGCTTGTCGCGGTAGAAGGCCACCGCCTGCAGCTCGTGGGTCACGGGGTCGAAGAGGAAGCTCGAATCGCCGTGGCCGTGGTGGATGTCGTAGTCCGGGTCCTCGGCGAGGACCTTCGTCGCGCCCGTGGCGAGGTCCAGCTCCACGAGGCGCAGCGTGTTCGAGTCCCGGGAGTCGGCCAGGTAGAGCCCCCGGTTGTCCGGGGTGAAGTAGATGGAGAAAGAATCCGTGTCCCCGTATTCCCAGGTGAAGATGCGCTCCCAGTCGGAATCCGCGGTCCGGCGGACGTAGAAGTCCTCGCCGCCCTCGGGGGTCGGCTGGGAGTACGCCCGGGGCCGCAGGTTCCAATCCAGGTCGTAGTACAGCACGTCGCCGGGATTTTCCTGCAAGAGGGTGATTTCCCCGGTGACCACGTTCAGGGTGTAGTAGTCGAAGACCTCGGGGTTGCGCCGATTCGTGGAGAGGACCACCTCGTCGGGGCGGTCGTAGGTGATTTGCGAAATCTGGCAGCGCGCGCCCTCGAAGGGGGTGAGGTCCGTCACCTCCCCGGTGGCGACGCTGACCCGGTACACGTGGTAATTCTCGTCGCCATCGTCGTCCTGGAGGTAGAGGACGTACTCGCCGTTCTTGGCCCAGTAGTGGCTGGAAATCCCCCGTCCCGCGTCCCGGGTGAGGGGGCGGTCGTCTTCGGCGCCCACGGTTTTGAGCCAGACGTTCAGCACACCTTCGTAGGGGGCGATGTAGGTCATCTGAGTCCCGTCGGGCGACAGCCTGGGCGAGAACTTCTCCGGGTTGCCGAAGAGGACGTCGCGGGGGATCAGGCGGGGCAGGCCGACTGCGGCGAGGACGAGGGTCAAAATGAGAATAAGGACGAGATTCCGCCTCATCGCGCTTCCTTTCAAAAAAACGGTGTACGGTCGTTAGTATACACGATTTGCCGGGGCATAACCCGCTTCGCTCGGTTCGGCGGGGCATAACTCGGGCTCCGAGACGAGGCCTTACCCGGCATGTTACCATTGTGCGTCTTTGTCCCAAGGGGGACCCCTGTCCAAGCTCGACCTGGACAACCGCGGCATTTACCACAACATCTGGCAACTGGCATGGCCGGCGGCGATGGCCAGCATCCTGATGAACTTCGCCCACATCGTGGACCGGATGTTCATCGGGATGCTGGGGCGCGACCCGGTGACCGCCGTGGGCTTCACCGGGAGCCTCATCTGGCTCGGCTTCGCCCTGGTGGAGCTGGTGACGGCGGGGGTGGTGGCCATCGTGGCTCGCCACTGGGGGGCCGGCGAGCTCGAGGAGGCCGATGTTTCCGGTCACCGTGGTCTCTGGATCGGCTGCAGTATCGCTATCTTCCTCGTGGTGGTGATGGAAATTCTGGCCCCCGTCCTGCTGCGCCTCTACGGTCCCACGCCGGAGCAGTACGCCGTCGGGGTGGACTACCTGCGCATCTTCGCCCCCGGCTTCGGCGCCCTGGTCTGCGCCTTCACCGTCCACTCGGTCTTCGTCGGCTCCGGGGACACGCGCACCGGTATGTACGCCTTCGCCGCGGTGAACGTCCTCAACGTCTTTTTGAACTGGCTGTTGATCTTCGGCCACTGGGGCTTCCCCCGGCTGGGCGTGAACGGCGCGGCCCTGGCCTCCAGCATCTCCTCCTTCGTCGGTCTGGGCATCATCCTGGTCGCTTACCGCTTCCACTGGTCCAACGTCTCGCTCAAGGGTTTCTTCCGCCACCCACCGGCCTGGCGCGAGCAGAAGCGTTTCTTCAAGATCGGCCTGCCCGCCATGGGCCAGGCCATCACCCGGCCCCTCACCGGCGTCATCATGATCGCCCTGGCGTCGAGCCTAAAGACGTACCTCCCCGACGGGCGGGTGGTGAACCTGGTGGCCACCGCCTTCACCATCGGGATGTCCACGCTCATCTTCGGGCAATTTTTGTCCAACGGGCTGATGGCGGCGCCGGCCCCGCTCGTCGGCCAGTTCCTCGGTCGCGGCGAGCCGCTGAGGGCCAGGGAGGCGGCCCAGAAGGCGGCGATCTTCGGCTTGATGATCGGCTGCTTCCTGGCCACGGTTTACATCGTCTTCGGGCGGGACCTGGCGCAGGTGTTCCTCCAGAGCGACTCGACGCCGGTGCCGGTGGCCGCGGCGGCGCAACGGCTGGTCGCATTCGTCAGGGCGAACGGCTCCGGCCTCCCCTGGCGGGTGGTCGGGCTCCTCAAGGCCGGCGGCTTCAAGCTGACCCGACCCGTCCTGGACGCGCTGGCCAACCGGCGCGTGCTGGACATGGCCTACCACTATTTGATATTCATCGGCCTGGGCGGCATCTTCGGTTCCCTGGCCTGGACCTTCGGAGGTGGGTTCCGGGGGGCCGGGGACACCGCCCCGCCCATGTGGGGCGCGATTCTGGCCAACTGGGCGGTCAAGGTGCCCGTCGCCCTCCTCATGATTCATGTCTTCCATTTCCACGACTTCGCCGTCTGGGCGGCGGTGATGCTGAGCCAGATATTCGAGGGGATCTTCGTGGCGCTCTGGTTCCGCCGCGGGCGCTGGATGACCAAGAAGGTGTAGGATGGCGTCGGGGGACTTTAAGGATTCCGGTTGCCTGGGTGGGATCGTCCTCGGGGCGGTCTGGTTCGTCCTCTTTTTCGCGGCGATCTTCATCGGGGCGGAGTGGCTCATCACGGCGGCCTCCCTCTCCATCGCGACCATTCCCCTGGGATACTTAGTCGGCAACCTGCTCGCCGGCAGGCGTTAAGCGACGGGACGGGGGCTCTTCCCGGAGTCGGAGGGGCGGTCCGAACCGCCCCTTGTCATCACCCTCGTGTGGGCTATAATTGGGGAACCGATGTGGTTCAAACTGATTCCAGCGGCCGTCCTCGCCTTCGCCGTCGGCAATGCCGCCGGCGCCCAGGAGGTCGCGGCGGGGACCTCTCCCGGTGGAGGGGGGGCTCCGACCGTGGCGGGGCTCGATTCCGCCGAGGACCTGCTCGAGGCGGGCCGGTACGCCGAAGCGGCCGGGGCCTTCGAGGGGCTCCTGGGCCGCTACTCCGGAGAGGATCAGGACCTGGTGCGCATCCGGTTGGCGGTGGCCAAGTACCTTTCCGGGCTGCACAAGCAGGCCTATGAAATTTTAAAGGACGTCACCCTGCGTTACGCGTCGGAGCCCTCCGCGGTGGCCGGGGCCGTCTACCGGGCGGTGGAGGAGATGATCATCAACAGGCGGGCCCTGGAGTACTTCGAGCCGCCGGAGGCGCCCGAGCCCTCCGACGACCCCGACGCCCCGCCCCCGGAGCACCCCCACGATTCCTTCCACTTCGACAGCCTGCGCGAGGTGCCCGACCTGCGCCGCACCGTGCGCTCCGGCGACGTCGCCAGCCTCGACGTGGAGCGGCTCCCCGAGGAGGAGTTCCGGGTTCTCTCGGAGGCGGAGCTGGCCCGGTTGACCCCCGAGGAACGGGAGGCGTACCAGAAGGGCTACGAGCGCTGGAAGAAGGAGCAGGAGCGGGCCGCCAGCCGGTACGAGCAGGCGGAGGAGTACAGCTCCAGCGCCGTCTTCGACCTCTACTACGCCACCTACTACCTGGCGCTGTTGCGGGAGCTCGATCCCGTCCGGGCCGCGGAGCTCCAGCGCCGAATCGTGGACGAGGTGATCGAGGCCGACCTCGAGGTGGTGGCCTGGTTCGTGAACTACTCCGCCGTCTGCGCCGACGTGGACCAGGCGGTGGCCGACGCCGAGGGGAGCGCCCCGTACTGGGGCAAGCGCCTGTTGACCCGGGAGTGCGCCCGCGTTTTGGGCGAGCGCTACAACCTCTACCTCTTCAGCCGCTTCTGCGGCACCGGCATAGACTACTACTCGGTGATCAACTTCTGCACGGGCAAGGTGCGCCTGAGCCGGGCCCGGACGGTGCAGATAGTCCCCTACGAGGGCGACGGCTTCGCCAACCCCGCCTACCGCGCCTACGCGGCCATAAACGGCAGCTTCGTGTGCAGCCTGGGGGACCTGCTCCGCGCCAACGGCTGCTACACCGAGAACTGGCGCATTCCGTACCTGAAGGATTTCGGCCCTCCCGAGGAGGGGGAGGGGAGCTTCTCCGCCGGCGCGAGCGAGTTCACCACCGGCCTCCAGGGGCTCGCCGGCGAGAGCCCGGAGGAGGGCGGACGGTAGGCGGACGCGGGTCATCCTCGAAAAAACCGTCCCGGGGGACGGTGTCGCATTTTTTAAAGGACCCGGTTCCCTCATTCCTCCGTCCCGGCGGCGAGGAACTCCCCGATGAGCCGCCTGGCCCGATCGGCGTCCCCGGCGAAGACGTGGAGGTCGGCCCAGAATCCGGCCCCCGTGGCCAACAGCCCGTCCAGGGACGTCACCTCCTGGCTCTTGACCAGGCAGGGGATGGCCTCGCTCTCCAGGAGGCTGACCAGCATGTTACACTGGATCTCGTCGGCGCACTTGTACACGGACTCGGTTTTCTGCCCCGCCACGAGCGGCTCGACGGCTTCGCCCGCGCCGAGGGCGTCCGCGAGGTCCCACTCGTCCACGAACCGCCCGCCGTGGTACGGCAGGTGGGTCAGCTCCTGGTTGTCGGTGAGGACGAAGGGCGCTCCGGCGGCCGCGGCGGTCCCGGCCAGCATCGCCGAGAGACGGTCCGGAAAGTCGTCGGGGTTCACCCGGGCCGGGCGGACCTCCCCGGTCCGGCTCCGGTAGTACGCCAGGGCGGCGGGCTCGTTCAGCGTCGCCAGGTGCTCGGCGAGGGCCGCGCTGCGGATGAAGGCGAGCTTTATCCCGGGCAGCCGGCGGGCGATCCGCCCCAGGGGGTCGTTCTCGATTTTCAACTGGCGCCCGACGAACTCCGGGTCCACCGCGACGAAAACGGTTTCCATTCTGCCTCCCCTGACTCGCGCGCAAACCAGTCTACCACAGGTGGGGCCCCCCGCGCCGGATTGTGGTATAATGGGGGTTGACGCTCGCCATGACTTCCCGGCTGGAAAAGACCCATCGCCGCGCCGACGGCCGGCCCTGGCTCCGGCGGCGCTGGTGGCTGCTGGCCATCATAGCCGCGGCGCTCCTGGCGTATTTCCTCTTGGGTTCCCATGCCAGCCTCTTCCGACTGGGGGAGCTCGAGGAGGAGAAAGAACAGCTTCACCAGCGGTACAACGAGGCCCTGGAGACGGCTGGGCACTACCGGGAGCTCTTGGATAAGCTCGGGGCGGACGACGCGTTCCTGGAGAAGCTCGTACGGGAGCGGTTGGGGCTGGCCGCCGAGGGCGAGCGCGTCTACGTCATAATAGACAAGACCGGCGAAGGAGAATAGAAATGGGAGTTAAGTTCATTGATGATATGCTAATAATTGATGAAATTGATTTCATTGGCAGGTATCAAGTATCAGTAGATAAACAATATTTAGTTGCAACTATGGACGGTTTTAATTCTGATAAGATATCGATTGGAGGAGCACGTGATTTCGGAAATGGGAGAATTTTGTTGGCGCATAATGGTAAAATACTATTCATTAAGGAAATTGAGAGACCCAATGATGCTAACGTTTCGAATAATGGAATTGTTATTGTTCATGATTGGCTATTTGGTTATACTAAAAGGGAAGGTGTTGTATATATTTTAGATTCAGGTGGTAATATAATAATTGAATTTAAAACTGCATGCAATCTCTTAGAAAGCTACATATCAAGTGATGGTAAGTATGCCCTTAGTATAACTGCGGGTGGTGATTCATATGATACAAGTAAAGCGATTCTTTTTAATGTTGATATGAGGAAGGTCGAGTGGATGAAACCAACAATTAGTTATATAGCAGATGATTTATGTAAAGACAAAGTGAGGTTATATAGTAGACGTGGTAGTGTGACTGTGTGCATTGATAAGATTGAAGTTATTAATGTTTTTAAATGGGAGTTAGATTTCCCCGTATTGTATAATCCTTGGGTTTTGAAGAAGTTTTTTAAGAATGAGAAAGTTACACCGACTTTAGAATCAGTTGGAATATTTGAAGAAAAATTACTACAAAATATTAAGTATGTTAAAGTCGATGAAAAGGGAACTGCGATTTTTTATAAATTATTAGGTGATTGCTTCGAATACCTAAATGCTGAAAAAGCAATACAATACTACGAGAAAGCCGTCTCGTTAAATAACAAAATAGGTGTTAAGAAGAAGATAAATGAATTACGAAATAGTTTGAACAACGCCTAATATCCATTTTTGGAGTTGCATGTCGAAAGCTAGTAATGACAAAAAGCGTTCCCTAGAGGCCATCAGCGACATCCACGAGGACTTCTCGGCCTGGTACACCGACGTGGTCCGTCAGGCCAAGCTGGCCGACTACACCATCCTCAAGGGCTGCATGGTCATCCGCCCCTACGGGTACGCCCTGTGGGAGAACATGCGGGACTACCTGGACGCCCGGATCAAGGCCACGGGCCACGTCAACGCCTACTTCCCCCTGTTCATCCCGGAGAGCCTCCTGGCGAAGGAGGCCGAGCACGTGGAGGGCTTCGCCCCCGAGGTGGCCTGGGTGACCCACGGCGGCGACAAGGAGCTCGAGGAGAGAGTCGCCATCCGCCCCACCTCCGAGGCCATCATCTGCTCCATCTACTCCAAGTGGGTCCAGAGCTACCGCGACCTGCCGCTTCTCATCAACCAGTGGGCCAACGTGGTGCGCTGGGAAAAGGTGACTCGGCTCTTCCTGCGGACCACGGAGTTCCTCTGGCAGGAGGGGCACACCTGCCACCGCACCGAGGCCGAGGCGATCAACGAGGCGCTGAAGATGCTGGAGGTCTACGAGCGGTTCTACACCGAAGACCTGGCGATACCGGTGCTCAAGGGGCTCAAGTCGCAGTCGGAGAAGTTCGCCGGGGCGCGGGACACATTCTGCGTCGAGGCGCTGATGAAGGACGGTCGCGCCCTGCAGGCCGGGACGACCCACGACCTGGGCCAGCACTTCGCGAAGGTTTTCGACATCACCTTTCTGGACGAGGACGAGTCCCAGAAGCACGTCTGGCAGACGAGCTGGGGGGTGAGCACCCGCTCGGTGGGCGCCGTGGTGATGACCCACGGCGACGAGCGCGGCCTGCGCCTGCCGCCCCGTATCGCCCCGGTCCAGGTGGTCGTGGTCCCCATCCTCTTCGACAAGACCCGGGACGAAACCCTCCACTACTGCTCCTACGTCACCGAAATACTCTCCGATTTCCGGGTGGAGCTGGACGAAACGGACAAGAGCCCGGGGTGGAAATTCGCCGAGCACGAGCTGCGCGGGGTGCCGATCCGTCTCGAGGTGGGCCCCCGGGACATGGAGGGGGACCAGGTGACCCTGGTCCGGCGGGACACGGGTGAGAAGCGGCCGGTGCTGGTCTCGGACCTGCCCCGGGTGACGAAGGAGACCCTGGACCAGATCCAGGAGGGGCTTTACCGTCAGGCCCTGGCGTACCGCGAGGGGCTCACCTTCCGGGTGGGCACGCTGGCCGAGCTCTCCGCCGGCCTGGAGGAAAAGCGCGGCCTCTACCACGCCCCCTGGTGCGGGGACGCGGCCTGCGAGAACGAGGTCAAGGACAAGACCAAGGCGACCATCCGGCTCCTGCCCTTCGATCAGCCCGAGGAGCGCGGCGCGTGCCTGGTCTGCGGTAAAGATGCCCGCTGGGAGGCGATTTTCGCCCGGGCCTATTGATTCCCTGATTCGGAAATGGCGCGGGCCGGCGCGTAACCGGATACACCGTCGGCCCACTTCCATTGGATGATACCGAGTGCTGACTCTTGGTTGGACAGGCGGCGTGGCTTCGGGGAAGACCACGGCGCTCGAGCTCCTGGGCAAGATTGCCCGCCTGGACGTCTTCGAGGCGGACCGGCTCGGGCACAAGCTCCTCCGCGAACCGTGGATTCGGGACGCGGTGGTGGAGCTCTGCGGCCGGGACATCCTGGACGGTGGCGGCGAGATTGACCGAGGCCTTCTGGGGAGGATGGTCTTCGCGGACAGGGAGTTACTCGTCAGCTACAACACCCTGATCCACCCACCTCTCGTCGAGGGCATCCGCACCGCCGTCGAGGAGGCCCGGAACCGGAACGACGCAGAGGCCTTCGTGGTTGACGCGGCCCTCATCTTCGAGTGGGGGATAGGCCAGCTCTTCGACGCGGTGGTGGCGATCCGGGCCGCCCAGGGACTGGCGCTCAGGCGGCTACTGCGCGAGGGGCTGACGGAAATCGAGGCCCGGCAGCGGCTCAACAGTCAGCTCCGCGAGGAAGTCAAGGTCCAGCGGGCCGATTTCGTCATCATCAACGACAACGACCTGGAGGCGCTCGGGCGGCGCGTCTGGTTCCTCTGGGAGCACCAGCTCGCCCCGCTAAAGAGGGCGAGGGCCACGTGACGGCCCGAACGGTGGAGGCCATAGGCGCGGCCCGGGTGGTGCCGGTAATCCGCACGACCGAGCCCGGTTTGGCCCTGCCGGCCGCCGAGGCGCTCATCGCCGGGGGAGCGTCGGTGCTGGAGGTGGCGCTGACATGCCCCGATGCCCTCGAGGTCGTCGCCGCCCTGGCGGGGCGGATTCCGGTCGGCGCGGCCAGCGTGTCATCGGTCGAAATATTGGAGGAGGCGGTCCGGCGAGGGGCCGCTTTCACCGTTTCGCCCCACTCGGACCCCGCGCTGCTGGAGCGGGCGCGGAGGCTGGGTACGCTGCACATCCCCGGCGCGGCCACACCCACCGAGGCGGTCGCGGCCGTCAAGGCGGGAGCGGCCTTGGTGAAAATCTTCCCGGCGCGGGAGCTCGGCGGACCCGTCTACCTGCGGGCACTCCTCGCCCCCCTGCCGGAGCTGCGGCTGATCCCCGCCGGCGGCGTCTCCCCCGGCGAGGTCGCCCAGTACCTCGCGGCGGGGGCCTTCGCCGTGGCGCTGGGTTCGGAGCTGGTGCGGCGGGAGTGGCTGCGCGACGGCGCCTGGGATAAACTCCAGGGGGCGATGGAGGACCTTCTTGCCCGGCTTTCGTGAATCGGCCCCCGAGGCGGTGCCCCTGCGTCTGGCCGCGGGGATGCACCCCGACGAGGCCGGCCGTCCCTGGATTCTGATCGAGTCCTCCGCCGGGGAGACCCACCCCGGCTCCTCCCATCTGCTGCGACTCAGCGAGCTTTGCGCCGACGAGGTCCGCCGCGCCGGCGGCGCGCCCTACCGCTGTTTCTGCACCGACATCTGCGACGGCGTGGCCCAGGGGACGCCTGCCGGGGGCCTCTCCCTCGCGGGCCGCGAGCTCTACGCCCTCGCCGCCGAGCTGCACGCCCGGGGCGGTCACGCCGACGGCGTCCTCCTCCTCTCCTCCTGCGATAAATCCATCCCGGCCCACCTCATCGCCGCGGTCCGCCAAAACCTCCCGGCCGTCCTGGTGCCCGGCGGGGTGATGCCCCGCTCCACCGACGGCGGAACCCTGGCCGACGTGGGGGAGCTGGCGGCCGCCCGTCGGCGGGGTAAAATGACCGGGGCTGAGTTCGAGGAGAGGAGCCGCGGGCTCTGCCCCGGTCCGGGCGCCTGCGCATTCATGGGCACGGCGGGGACCATGCAGTGCCTGGCCGTGGGTCTCGGTCTGGCGCTCCCCGGCTCTGAGCTGCTGCCGCCTTTTAGTCCCGCGCAGCTCTCGGCCTGCCGGCGGTCGGCGGAAACGCTGATGCGCCTCGTCGGGGCGGGTGTTGCGCCCCGGGACCTCCTCGACGCGCGTTCACTCGAAAACGCCGTGGCCCTGCTGGCGGCGCTGGGCGGTTCGACCAACGCCCTTTTGCACCTGGCGGCCCTGGCCCGCGAGCTCGGCGTCCCCTTCGACCTGCGCGGGGTGGACCGCGTCGCGGCGCGCGTGCCCCGCCTGGTCAACCTGCGTCCGGCGGGCGCGCACCCGACGGACCGCTTCCACCTGGCCGGCGGCGTCCCGGCGGTGGTCGAGCTGCTGATCGGGCTCGGCCTCTTCGATTCACAGGCCCGGACGGTCTCGGGGAATTGGGGCGAGGCCCTGGAAGGTTGGCGCCGCCTGGACGACCCGCAACATCGGAGCGCCCTTTTGGCCGAGGGCGGCGAGTCGCCTGATGATTACGTGAGTCTCGTGGTGACCGCCCCCTTCGGCCCCCCGGGTGGTATCCGCGTTCTCTTCGGCAACCTGGCGCCGCGGGGGGCGGTGGTCAAGCCGGCCGGGGTCGAGCGGACGCTTTTCCAGGGTCCGGCCCGCGTTTTCGGCTCCGAGGGCGCCGCGCTCGACGCGGTGGCGACCGGGGCGGTGAGGCCCGGCGACGTGGTCGTCCTGGCCGGTCAAGGTCCCCGGGGGGCGGGGATGCCCGAGCTCTTCTACCTCTCCGCCGCCATCCGCGAGCACCCCACGCTGAACGGCGCGGTGGCACTGGTCACCGACGGCCGCTTCTCCGGGGCCACCGCGGGGCCGTGCGTGGGCCACGTCTGCCCCGAGGCGGCGGCGGGCGGTCCCCTGGCCTTGGTGCGTGAGGGGGACGCGGTCCTGGTGGACCTGGAGGGGAGGCGGCTGGAGCTCCTGGTGGACGCATCCGAGCTCGAACGGCGGCGCGCCGCCTGGACCCCGCCGGCACACCCGGGGGGGTCCGGTCTGCTCGCGCTGTACCGAAAATCAGCCCTCCAGGCCGACGAGGGTGGAGGGTTCGATGCGCGGGCGTAATCGTACCCAACCACCTCTGTTATTCACCGCCGGGGAGCTGATGGTGGAGCGCCACGCCCGGCACCCCGACCACTTGGGTGTGGGGGGTGCCGCGGCTAATGCGGCCCTGGCCTTCGTCCGCGCCGGGGGACGGGCGGCCTTCGCCTGCCGCCTGGCCGAGGACGAGCACCTGCCGCTCCTTCGCGGCGAGCTCGAGCGCGTCGGCCTGTGGAGCCCCGCCGTCGTCCTCGGAGGGCCGTTCAACGCGGCGTACACCATCGGGGCCGACTGTCCCTACGGCCGGTTCGGCTACGCGCGCGAGGGCAGCGCCGGCGGGGGGCTCGCGCCCGACGACCTGGACGGGGAGCCGATTGCCGGGGCGGACGTGGTGTTGATTTCCGGTGTCTTCGCCTCCCTGAACCCGACCACCCGGGCGACGGTGCGCCGCATTCTGGACCTCGCCGCCCCCCGGGCCGTCGTCGCCTACGACGTCAACCACCGCCCCGCCCTGGCCTCGCCCGAGGGGGCGCGGGCGGTGTACGAGGAGCTCTCGCCGCGCCTCGCTTTCGTCAAGGCGGACCTGGACGAGGGCCGGATGCTCTGGGGCGGCGGCGACCCGCTCGAGGTCTCCCTGCGCGGGGCGTCCCGGCATCCCCTCGTCATGCTCACGCTGGGCGCGGACGGCCTCGTCCTCGTCGCCGACGGGGAACCGGAAATCGTACCGGCTGCGTCCGCGGAGTGCGTGGACCCCACCGGGGCGGGCGACGCGGCGCTGGGAACGGCTCTTTTTCACCTCGCCCGGGGGCGGTCCCCCCGGGAGATGGGCCGAGCCGCGGCCGACGCCGGCGCGCGGTGCGTCGGGTCCCTAGGCGCCTGGGGCTATCCGGTCGGGAATCCCTCGTGACGGGCGCTTTCCCCTGAAAAAAACGGCCCGGGCGTCCCGTCGGTACTCCCCTACCGGGCCGTCCGGGCCCCCTCTCTTGACAGGATGCGGAGTCGTCTGGTAGTTTCCTACCTGAAAATGTTGGTTTGTCCCCCGCATCTTTCGTCCGAGCCGTAATCTTGGTCCCGAGCTTACAGAAACTCCTCGCGGCGTTGCGTCGTCTGCCCGGCGTGGGACCTAAATCGGCCCAGCGGATCGGGTACCATATCCTCCGCGCGACCCGGGAAGAGGCCGTGGAGTTGGCGCGGGCCGTCGTCGCCCTCAAGGACCGCGTCGGTCTGTGCTCGGTCTGCGGCAACGTGGCGGAGCGGGTGGAGGGGGCCTCGGAGAATACGCCGCTCGAGTGCCCGGTCTGCACCGATCCCCGGCGGGACTCCAGCCGCCTCTTGATCGTCGAGGAGCCTTACAACGTCGAGGCCTTTCAGAAGACGGGGGTTTACGACGGTCTGTACCACGTGCTCGGCGGGCTCTTCGACCCCCTGGCCGGGGTGGGAGCCGTGGAGCTGGGTCTGGACGCGCTGGCTCGGCGGGTCTCCGGGGGGTCGTTCCGGGAGGTGATTCTGGCCACCAGCCCCACCACCGCCGGTGAGGCCACCGCCAGCTACCTCCACGAACTGCTGAAGCCCTTCGGCGTCACGTTGACGCGGATCGCCGTCGGCCTGGCGCCCGGGGCCGACGTGGATTACGCCGACGAGATCTCGCTACGCCTGGCTCTGGAGGGTCGGCGGGAGTACGGGTCCACCGGGAGATAGGGACCCCCGGGGAAGAGGGGGCTAGGGGCATTCGCATGGAGCATACCGCTCAGCCTTACGCCCACGGGGAAATGGGGCCCCAAGGGTGCGGGCGGCCCCGGAAAATGGGTTGATACATACGGAACGCTTTTTGCTATAATTACTTACCCCATCAATGGCCTCTCATCGGTGAGGGTATCTCGGGATCGAACGGCCCCCGGGACAGGAGGGGGTCGGGTCTGGGGCTCCGCGCGTTTTTAGTCCCAGGGAAGCCGGGTGAATTTGGGCTCCTCGGGACAACTTACAGTGGGCCAACCCTTTTCAGGAGGACTCTTTCCTCATGGCTCAAATCGTTGAACTTTTTGAAGAAGACTACCAGATAATCAACCAGACCCTGTCGCGCCTGTTGACGGAGTCCAACGCCCGTATCGTGCTCCTCGTGGACCGTTCGGGGCAGCTCATCAGCTCCCACGGCGACACCTCGAACATGGACTCGACGGCCTTCGCCAGCCTGTCGGCGGGCAACTTCGCCGCCACCAGCGCCCTGGCGAAGATTCTCGGGCAGGACGAGTTCAGCGTCCTATTCCACCAGGGCGAGAAGGAGTCCATCCACATCTCCGTCGTGCAGAGCCGGGTCATTCTGGTCATCGTCTTCGACAACCGCACCTCCCTGGGGTTGGTGCGCCTGCGGGTCAAGAAGGCGCTGGAGGAGCTCTCCACCGTCTTCGAGAACATCTTCACCAAGCTCGGCGCCGCCGGACACCAGAGGACCCTGGATTCCTCCTTCGCCTCCGTCGCCGAGAGTGAGATAGACAACCTCTTCCGGGATTGATCCACTCCTCCCGGTGGGTGTAGGTGATGGATGGGAGCCCGACTCAAAATGACCGCAGGACCGGGAGGCGGGGTGCCGGACGGGAGTGCCGCCCCCTGCCTGTGCTTCCAGCCTTGAGATAAGGACGACCTAGATGTCACTGATCAACTACGCCAGCAAAGAGATAAACTGCAAAATCGTCTATTATGGTTGCGGTCTGTGCGGTAAGACCACGAATCTTCTCTACGTCCACAAGAAGATTGACCCCGCCTCGAAGGGCAAGCTGGTGAGTCTTGCCACCGAAACCGACCGCACCCTCTTTTTCGACTTCCTCCCCCTCGATCTCGGCACCATCCAGGGTTTCACCACCCGCTTCCACCTCTACACCGTGCCGGGACAGGTCCACTACGACGCGAGCCGGAAGCTCATCCTCAAGGGGGTGGACGGGCTGGTCTTCGTGGTGGATTCCCAGATCGAGCGCGTGGAGGACAATCTGGACAGCCTGGAGAACCTCAAGGTGAACCTCCGCTCCCAGGGTTACGACTTCAACGACCTCCCCATGGTACTCCAGCACAACAAACGGGACCTGCCGAACATCGTTCCCGTGGACGAGCTGGAACGCCAGCTCAACCACCGCGACGATCCGGCCTTCGAGGCGATAGCCACGGAGGGGGTCGGCGTTTTCGACGTCCTTCGGGCCATCTCAAAGCTGGTTCTCGCCGCCCTTAGCCAGCACCAGAACGCTTGAGAGGAGCCCCGTGGGCGGGGGCTTTCGATCCCCGGCTCTTTTATATCCCTACGGGCGCGTTTAACGGTGTGGGTGCCGCACCCGTCGGTCGTCAAAACACAGTGCCCCTCCGGACCGGGGGGGCGTAATAAACTAAAATCGGCTCATGGCCTTCGACGGTGACCTGAAGAGCTTCTCGCTGTCCGACATCCTGCAGATGCTGCAGATGGGTAAGCGGACCGGCGCTCTCTCCATCCGTCACGGTGAGGAGATAGGCACACTCTACTTTCGCAAGGGAGAGCTGGTCCACGCCACGTACAAGAACCTGACCGGCGAGGATGCGGCGTACAGCCTTTTAAACTGGAAGACCGGCCGCTTTCGCTTCGACACGACCATCTACCCCACCCGCCGCTCCATCGAAATTTCAACGACGAACCTGATTCTGGAGGCCGCCCGTCGGTCCGACGAGCTGGCGGACCTGCAGACGGAACTTCCACCACCGGACACCGTTCTCCACTTCGCCAACGTAGCCGGAAAGGTGGACGAGATCCACCTCTCCGCCGACGAGTGGAAGGTCCTCTCCCTGGTGGACAGCCGGCGAAGCATCGCCGCAATCTGCGCCGACAGCGAGATTGACGAGGTTTCCACCCTCCAGATCATCGAGAAGCTCCTGGGCATCGGGCTGCTGCAGCGGCTCGGCGGTGATCCCCCCCTGGGCGAGGAGGGGCCGCCCACGACGTCCACCGACTGGGAGCAGCCGCCCCTCTGACCCGCCCGAGCGCGGTGTGGGTTTACGAAAAACGGGGGGCGGCTCGTCGCGGGCCGGACGTTTCCGATCGTGGACGAGGGTTTACACGTAATCCGGGACTCGAGTGATGGACAACCTGCTCATCTTCCTGAACCCGATCCAGCTCCAGGCGGTGACTCACCGTGGGTCGCCGTTTCTGGTGCTGGCCGGGGCGGGGAGCGGGAAGACCAGGGTGGTTACCACCCGGGTGGCCCATCTCATTGACCAGGGCGACGCCAAGCCCGACGAGATTCTGGCGGTGACGTTTACCAACAAGGCGGCGACCGAGATGCGGGTCCGGGTGGATTCGCTCATAGGTGAGCGCGCCGGCTCCGCGACTGCCGCCCGGGTATGGGTTCACACCTTCCACGCCTTCTGCGCCCGCCTCCTGCGGCGAGAAATCGGCCACATCCCCGGACGGGAGAACGAGTTCGTCATCGCCACCCAGGCCGACCAGTTGGCCATCCTCAAGCGGCTGGTCGGACCGGGCGAGGGGCCCGGCGCGCTGAAACCCACCGACGTCCTGACGGTCATCGAGCGGGCCAAGCACCACCTGGTGGAGCCCGAGGAATTCCCGGCACACACGGCCCACGAGAAGCGGATAAAGGCCTTCTACGAAAGCTACCAGACGGAGCTCCTCGATTCGGGGGCCCTGGATTACGCCGATCTGATCCTGGTCACGGTGAAGCTCTTCCGGGAATTCCCGGAGGTCCTCCGGCGCTGGCAGAGCCGGTTCAAGCACATCCTGGTGGACGAGTACCAGGACACCAACGCGGCCCAGCACGAGCTCATCCGGGCCCTGGCCTCGGGGAGCGACGGGCTCGCCGTCGTCGGCGACCCGGACCAGAGCATCTACCGCTGGCGCGGCGCCGATCCGACGAACATCCTGCGCGTCACCGAGGATTTCGAAAACGTCCGCATCATCACCCTCCTGGAGAACTACCGCTCGACCCAGACCATCCTCAAGGCGGCCAACTCCCTCATCTCCCACAACCCGCGACCGCTCGGCCTCGACAGGGACCTGTGGACCCGGGGCGAGGAGGGCGAGAAGATAAGCGTGTACGCCGGGTCCGACGAGTACGACGAGTCGGGCTGGATCGCCACGGAAATTTTCCGATCGGTCAACACGGAGAAGAAGTCGAACTACGCCGACTACGCCATCCTCTACCGCACCAACGACCAGAGCCGGGTCCTGGAGGACGCCCTGCGCAAGCGGTCCATCCCGTACACGACCATCGCCGGCTCCCGGTTCTACGACCGCCGAGAGATACGGGACCTCCTGGCCTACCTGCGGCTCATCGTCAACCCCAACGACATCCTCAGCTTCCGCCGGATCATCAACGTCCCCAGCCGCGGGGTGGGGAAGATTTCCGTGGATCGCGTGATGGAGGAGATAGAGCGGAACCCCACCGCACTCTTCGACACCGTCCGCCGCTGCGTGGACGAGGAGCTGATCCCCCCCCGGGCCCGGCGCGCCGTCGTCCGGCTGATGGACCTCCTCGACGAGCTGACGACCATTCGCGAGCCGGTGGACAAGCTGCTGGAGATGCTCCTGGAGCGCGTGGATTACACGAGCTGGCTGCAGAAGGCGGGCGACGCCGTTTCCCGGCTGGAGAACGTGGAGGAGTTCGTGGACACGGCCCACGATTTCATCTCGTCGAATCCCGACGGCATGCTGGAGGAGTTCCTCGAGGAGGTCTCCCTGGCCGCCCCCATAGACGATTTCGACGAGACCGCGGGGTCCGTGTCCCTTCTGACCCTCCACGCCTCCAAGGGGCTCGAGTTCCCCATCGTTTTCATCACCGGCGTCGAGGAGGGGCTTTTGCCCCTGAAGTACAAGGGTTCCTCCAGGTACGATGACATCGAGGAGGAGCGCCGCCTCTTCTTCGTGGGGCTGACCCGGGCCCGGTACAAGGTATACCTCACGCGGGCGCTGCGGCGCAACCTCGAGGGTCGCAAGGTGTGGACCAAGCCCAGCCCGTTTTTAAAGGAGCTGCCCGTCAGCCTCCTCGAGGACCACTCCGTGCACACCCTGACCATGTTCGCGACCTCCCAGGACCTCCTGGCCGTGGAGCACGAACAGGAGCGGGAGAAGGCCAAGAAAGCGGCGCCGGCGTACTCCATCGGGGACCGGGTCTGGCACGACAAGTGGGGGCGGGGGATCATCCTCTCCCGGGCCGGAGACGGCGACAGCCTAAAGCTCACCGTCAAGTTCGCCCGGCACGGCATCAAAAAGCTCGTCGCCAAGTTCGCCAATCTGCAGAAGATGTGAGCCTTCCACCAATCATGGATGACGGCGACACAGTTCATGAACGGACCCCCCGGAAACCAAACCGGCTGGACCCGGGGGTCGGGCCGGGGGTCCTCGCGGACGGTCGGCCGCCCTACGCGTGGGTCCTCTCCGAGCTCAGTCGGGCCTTCAAGGACCGTTCCCTCTCCAAGGACGAGCTCGTCCGGCGCTTCGTCAACATCCTGGGGCCGGGTTTCGACGTCAGCCGCGCCTGCTACAACGAGCTCACCGCCAACGTCTACGTCACCGTCGTCGAGTGGGTTGACCGCGGGGTCAAGCCCACCGTCGGTCAGAAGCTGCCCGTCGAGATCGTCGAAAAGCTGCTCTACTCCGATGTCCACCTCTGGACCCGGCAGACGGCGGTGGAGCTCCTGCCGAAGGGGCTCCGGTTCATCGCCGGACCGGTGCTCTCGGTCATGGAGATTCTGCAGAACATCGCCGCCATCGTGGTCAGTCCGGTGCGGCTGGGGGGCGAAATATGCGCGGCCGTGTCCCTGGACATCTGCCGCGACGACCGGCGATCCACCAACTGGCCCCGGGAGAAACTCGACTTCTTCGCCACCGTCGTCAGGCTCCTGGGCGACGAGCTGGAGCGGCACCAACTGGTAACGCCCCTGGAAACCTCGCCGGAGTCGGCCATCCTCGTGCTGGACCTGGTGGAGTCCACCAGCCTGTTGGTGGATTTCGGCGACACGCTCTTCATAGACCAGGTGAACCGGTTCCACCGGGAGTTCATGGAGCACCCCTCCGCCGACGACCTGCTCTTTTTGAAAAACACGGGCGACGGTTTCCTGGGCATCTACCGCACCGTGCCCCAGGCGCTCGCGGCGGCCCGGGAGTTCCTGGAACGGGGCTCGGTCCGCGTGGCCCTGCACTGGGGGGCGGTCAACACCGGCCTGGGCGGCGATCCCCTGGGAGTCGAGGTCCACCGCGCCTTCCGCATTGACGGCGTCCGTGAGGAGGACCGCGTGGACCCCGCCCCGCCGGACCGCCACCTGCCCGTCTCGGGCCGCATCCTGGCCACCCGACAGGTGCTGGAGCAGCTCGGGGAGGAGGAGCGGAAACTTTTCGAGCCGGTGGGCGAGTTCCGTCTGCGCGGCTTCACCGAACCGTGTCCGCTGTGGCTGACCGTCCGGGCCGAGGGAGCGGCGTAATCCCGGCGGGCGGGTGGGCCGGATGCGCGGTGGTTTCCAATCCCCGAGGTCTTTGCGCTCTGCGACCAAAAGGAAATAAAGGCCCCGTTGGGGCCTCCCCTTTTGCGGGGACTCGAAGTCGTCTTGGGCGTCCTTCAGCAGTTGGGTAATAAAAAGGCCCCCGGAGGGGCCTCCCTTTTACGCAGTTCACTCCCCCGAGGGGGAAATTTCGAACGCCGGCATTTCGGTAATCTCCGGGCGGATGCCCAGCTCGCCGCGCCGCGCCTTCTCGATGAAATCGCCGTAGGTCATGACACTGGCCTTCTCTATCATCGTGCCCACCTCTACCCGGTGGACCACCTCCATCCCGGCGATGACCTGGCCGAAGACCACGTAGTCGCCGTCCAGGTGCGGTCGCGGGGCGAGGCAGACGTAGAACTGGCTGCCCGCCGAGTCCTTCTCCCGGCTCCGGGCCATCCCCACCGCCCCCTCGATGTGCTGCAGCGTGGCGTTCTCGAAGGGAAGATAGCCCTCGGCCAGATTGCCGGTCCCCGCCCGCGCGGGGTCGTTCCAGTACGGGCAGCCGGCCTGGATGACGTGCCCCTTCTCCACGCGGTGGAAACCGATGCCGTCGTACTTCCCCCGCTCCACCAGGTCCGTGAAGTTCGCCACCGTCGCCGGGTTGACCGAATCGTGGAGGAGGATGTAGAAGTTGCCGATGTCGGTATCTATGAGGACGACGGGCGTCTGGTCGGTGGGGAGCGGTACGAGGGCTCCGGTTTCCCCGCCGCAGGAGGCGACGGCGGCGAGGAGCAGGATTGACAACAGGTAAATGCGTTTCATGTCGGTCCTTTCCTTGGCAAGGGATTTAAACCCCTTGTCCGAAACGGGGTTCGTCAACGACACCCCATCATACCATCCGTGGGGATTCCGTTCCACCGGGTAGAAGCGGGTCACGTCGGCCATCAGCCGGATGTGGGTTTCCGTCCCAACGACAGCCAGGCCTTCATCTCGGCGAGCAGGCCCTGGAAGAGCCACCAGAGCGGAAAGTAGACCCTCGAACGGAAGCCGAGGTTGAAGACGGTTCTCCCGATGACCGCTCCGAGCAGGAAGACCACCGTCAGCGCGAGCGGCACCCGGTAGAACCAGCCGCCCTCCCAGAGCACGCCCAGGACGGAGCCGGCCGTCAGGAGCGCCAGCCACAGGGCGGTCAGGTTGCCGAGGAGGTGGCGGACGAGCACCCCCGGGCTGAACGGCCGCCGGGGGATGGAGCGGATCCCGCGCCGCTTCCCAGCCGTCACCCGAGCGGTGAGCTCCGCCATGCCTTCCGGCGGGACCAGGCGCCCCACCAGCCCCCTTTTTCCCGGCAGGAAGACCACTTTTTTCCGGGCCTTCGCCAGGGAGGCCAGGTCCACTCCACCTTCGTCGGCGAACTCCCGCCGTACGGCGTAGGGGTGGCCGTCCAGGTCGGTCGGAACGCCCGATCCCGCCTCCCAGGCGGCCAGCCGCCAGGTCCATCCGCGGTGGATGCGCTCCGCCTGGGCCAGCGCCGCCTCGCGTCCCCCCATCCGGCCCGACTCCTCCAATTCCGGTACAAGCAGCCGCCCTACCACCAGGGCGGTTCGTTCGTCGGCCAACGGGGCGACGAGCCGCCGGACGCCGCCGTCGGTCAGCCTTCCCCCTAGACCCGGGGAGACGAGAATCGGCGCCTCGGTCCGGCTTTCCGTTTCAATCCCCTCGTGCCGGAGTCGGCTTATACCGAGTGTCGGCGCGGGGCGTCGCGGCACGTCCGCCTTTTTGGCGAAGAGGGACAGAAAAGCGCAGATTACAGGGTAGGCCAGATGAGTCAGCGCCAGTGCGCCGGCGCCGACGGTCATCAGTATGTCGGGGAGGGTCATGGGGCGTCGGGGGCGAGGGCGGCGTTCCGGGCCTCCTCCGTCTCCGCCCGGGCCTGGTTGTGCTCGGCGAGGGTGCGGCTGAAGGTGTGCGTCCCGTCGCCGTTGGAGACGAAGAAGAGGTAGTCGTGCCTCTCGGGGTCGAGGGCGGCGGCGATGGCCTCGCGGCCCGGGTTGTTTATCGGCCCCGGCGGCAGGCCGGTGTGGAGGTAGGTGTTGTACGGGCTCTCCACCTTGAGGTCGGCGTACTCCAGCACCTGTTTGTGCTCCCCCAGGGCGTAGAGGACCGTGGCGCAGCTCTCAAGGTTCATGCCCCGCTCGAGGCGGTTGGAGAAGACGCCGGCGATGCGCGGGAACTCCCAGAAATCCGCCCCCTCGGCCTGGACGATGCTGGCCAGCGTCAGCGTCTCATACCGGTCAACCCCCGTCCGCCGGCTTTTTTCGAGCTCCGCCTCCCACACCCGGTCGCCCCGGTCCAACAGGAGCCCGGCGACCTCCTCGGCGGTGACGCCCGCCGGCACCTCGTAGGTGTCGGGGAAGAGGTAGCCCTCGGGTGAGTTGACGCTGTAACGTTCGAAGGCCTGCCGGGCGGCGGCGGAGAGGAAGTCCCCGGCATTACAGATACCCTCCCGCCCCAGCCGCAGGGCCATCTGTTCGGCATCGAGCCCCTCGGGGAGGGTGAAGCGGACGATAAGGACCTTCCCGGCGACGAGGGTTTCGGCGGCGTCGGAGAAGCAGGCCGGCGCGTCGAGCCGGTACGTCCCCGCCTTCAGTTCGGAGTCCCGACCGGTGAGGTAGAGGTAGAGGCGGAACAATCGGGGGTGCTCGGTCACCCCGGCCCCGGCCAGGAGCTCCGCCACCCGGTCGGCTCCGACGCCCTCGGGTATCTCCACGACCACGCTTTTGGTGGCTTCCACCGAGCCGTAGGCCAGCGCGCAGTAGTAGATGACGAGCCCCGCCGCGACGACGACGAACGCGCCGACGAGGATGAGCGTGACGACGAGCTTTTTCTTCACGGCTGTCCTTTTACGTTCGCGCTCATTGTACCAGAATCCGCATGTCATTCCCCCCGACCCTTTGGGTAAGGGCGGGGGAGGTGAGTTGATACGGGCGGGTCTGGAGACCCGCCCCTACGGGAAATGTGTGAACCGTGCGTCATCCTCGTAGGGGCCGACCTTTAGGTCGGCCCGGAATTTCCCTCTCCCCGTGGGAGGCCTGCGAGGCGCGGGACCAGGGGTGGGGGCTGCCTTATAAAAAAAGCCCCCGATTCGGGGGGCGCGGCACGGACTACGGGCGTCAGACCTCGGCCTTCTTCTTGGCTTCCCGGTCCCGCAGGCAACCGGCCGAGCAGCTCTCCATGGAGAGGTCGAAGCGCTCCTTGAGCGTCATCTTCGCCGGGAGCTGGATGACGAGCCGTCCGTTGGGCCCCTCGTCCAGGGCCACGCGGCTGCCCACCTTGAAGCGGTGGTAGCACAGTGTGCAGCCGGCGACCTCGGCCAGCACCTCCCGCCCCGAGTCGAGCCGGACCTTCACCGGCAGGTTGGAGCTCTGACACTTATCCTTGAGAGAGCTCTCGAAGCTGGTGATGGTGCCCTTCTTACGCCTGAAGTAGGAGGAGACGCGCCCGAAGACGTAGAAGAAGGTGATGACCAGGCACGTGGCCCAGAAGACGAACCCCGAATCCTCGTAGGTCGGCTCCAGGCTGATGTGCGCCGCGGCGGCGAGGGGGGTCAGGGCGATCAGGATGGCGGGGAGTCTGCGCATGGTTGTGGCGGGGTGAAGGGTTTAACGGTGGTGATTTTAGCCGATTACCACCCCCGTGTCCAGCCGCCCCGATTATACACCTTTTTGTGGTAAAATGCGGGGTGGTCGGGGGTTCGGATACAGCCGGATAGAGATGTCCCCCTCGATGGGTTTAAATGGTGAAAAGCGCTCGTTATGTGCTTCTGGAGCGCATGGAAATAATCCTTGGCTCGGTTTGATTTTTTTTCTTGAGAGTTTTTGTGATTGGTGCTAACCTCCACCTGAAGTTACTTCCCAACATAAAGGAGATTCTAAGATGAAAAAGCTTGTACTGTTGCTGGCTATCCTGGCCGTGTCGGTGACATTTGCCCAGGATCCCGAGGCGATAATCGTCAAGTACGACTCGGCGTACGGCGGCAACTACCTCTCCAGCGCGATAAGCAGCCTGTGGCCGAGTTGCTCCGCCACGTACTACGACGGCAGCACATGGCCCACCTTCATATCCGCCCTGACCGGAAGCGACTGGAGTATGTGCATCGTCGCCGCG
>DATKYS010000009.1 GCA_035528375.1 bacterium | reverse complement strand
GCGGCGGCCGCCAGCCCGCGGCCCAGGGCCGCCGGGGAGGCTATCACCTTGGCGTCCGTCGGGGCCGAGCTGAGCGCCCAAGTCTCCAACAGACCGCCGGAGATGTCGGGACGGCCCATCACCAGCACCCGCGCGCCCGGGTCCACCGCGCCCGCCGGTATCTCAAGCGTCGCCGGCGCGTTGCGGCCGACCACTCCGCCGTCGTCGCCGATGTCGGCCTGCGAAAGGATGCCGTCGAAGGAGGTCGTGCCGATGTTGCCCCCCAGGTCGCTCGCCGTCATGTCAATGTCAGCCGTGCCGTCGCAGTCGGGCGCGGTCCAGAAGGCGGTGTACACCGCCGGACCGTCGGTCCAAATGCTGAAGGTGTCGTCGCCGTTCTGGAAACCGTTCACATGCCAGTAGTGGTGGTCCACCGTGTCGCCGTTCTCATCCACCTCGGTGAAGTGCACGTCGTAGCGCGGGCAGGCGAAGAGCTGCTCGTTGGGGGTGGCGGTGAATTCGATGTGGGAGATGAGACCGGGGACCACGTTCAACAGGAGTGTTCCACCGTCGGCGGACTTGAAGCTGGGCGCTTCCCGGTCGTCGCTGCTCACCGCGTGTATCTTAACCGACGCCTCGAGATCGGTCCCCACGTCGCGGCGGACGTAGGGGATGAACGCGACCTCGTGGTACTTGGCGGCGTCGTTGATGCGGATGATCCCCTTGTCGCCGAAGATGTTCATCTCGGTCGAGAGGCCGCCAGGGGAGGTCTGGTCGGAATGCTGGCGGTTCTCGTCCTGCATCAGGATGTAGGAACCGCCCCAGTACCGTGAGTCAACCTCGTTTTCGGGGTAGCCCTTGAAGGCGTAAACGACGTCGTCGGGGATGGGGTCGAGCTCGATGATGTGGAAGTACGTCGAACCGAGACCGTCGGGGCAGTGGTATATGTTCCCCGGGTAGGATTTGAGCTCGACGTCAACGCCGGAGAGAACCTGCGCCCCGGTGAACTCCCGGGTCCCTTCGGGCTCGTTGTCCTTGACCTCGGGGTAGGCGACCGGGTTGTCCTCGTCGGGGTTCAGGTCGTCTATGTAGTAGTACCCGTGGTTGTTGGCGGAATTGCCCGAACGTTGGGCGCTGCGGTGATTGGTGAACCAGTTCCACTCGACGAACTCGCCGAAGGCGTAGGCCATGCCGCCCATGTCGTCCTCGAACTCCATGTCGGGGAAGGCGTCGCGGAAAATCCGGTCGTAGGCGTCGTTGAACTCGATGTTGGTCCCCGTGTCCTCCTGGTACATGTCGTAGTTTTCCCAGTACATGGTGATGGGGTTGACCTGTCCGTAGGACTCCATCAGGGTCAGAAGCTCGGGGGTCTGAAGCGTCAGGGACTCGAAGTAGTGGCTCCAGATGACGGAGTTGTACCAGCTCAGGCCCTCGTCGCGGGTGAGACCGATGTGGGGGGAAGCCATGAAGGCGCCCAGGCGGCCGCCCTGGTACTGGTTGTAGTTGGGATAGGCCTTCTCCTCGCTCCAGACCGAGGTCTTCTCCTTGACATGGGAGGGGTTGGTCCAGTCGAGGCCGAACTGAAAGCCGTGGTTCAGCTCGTGGGCCCCCACGGTTTCCAGGTTCCCCCGGGCGCTGTCGGGGTCGTCGGTGTTCCGGAAGGCCATGTGGAAGCTGGCGTCCGCCCGGGGGGTTTCGTCATACGGGTAGTCCACCTGGGCGTAGGCCATGACGCCCGTTTCCATCCCGTCCTCGCCCATGCTGCGGAAGTAGGCGTCGAAACGCTCCCAGTCGGCCTGGATGTCACCCTCCCAGTAGCCGTAGTCCGCTCCCGAGGGATACCAGGTGCCGTCCTTGACGGGGTAATCGAAGAGAAGGTCGTCAACGAAGAACCCGAAGGAATATTCGAGGGAGCCGCCGATGATTTCCACGATGTCGGGCACGCCGTTGTGGTCCTCGTCCTCGGGGTGCCAGAGGGAGTGGGGTCCCACGCCGGCCCACCACATGCGGAAGTTGCCCTCGGGGGTGTCCCAGTGGTGGATGTCGGGATTCGGGATGTCGTAACCTCGTCGGGCTCCCGGCGGGGCCTCGTCGGTGGGCCGTCCGAGGTACATGCTCGCGTCGGCCAGGTCGGCATCATCGAAGAGCCCATTGATTACGCAGTAGCTCGCATCGTAGATGAGGAGCGTACCGCAGGCACCGGCCACGCTGTCCGAGCCCCGGTAGGCGTCGGGGATGCGGTCGGCGTCGCCGAAGGCGAGGTAGAGCTTGTAGAGGGCGTAGTCGGTGTAGGTGAGCTCACCCCGCTCGTAGGCCGACGAGACGAGCTCGAGGGTGGTGGGGACGTCCTCCCCGTGGGCCAGGGCGACTCCCGAAAGCAGCAGTGTCAAACTGAAGATCAGCCGTCTGGGTACCATGGGTCCACCTTGGGGTTAGGTGTCGGGCCGGGTAAGGTTGCCGGACGAATATATCACAGGGGGCGCATGATGCCAAGCTGTAACTCTAGTCCCTTTCCGTAGCGGCCCGGAACTTGGCCCTCTGTCCCAGGAAGAAGCCGTTCTCCGGGTCGAGTGCCAGGGCCCTCTCCTCCCACTCCAGGGCGGACTCGGGGTTCCCCGCCGCGTAGTGCGCCTCGGCTACCGTGTCCATGATGTTCGGGTCGTCCGGTTCCAGTTCATGGGCCCGGAGGGCGATTTCCAGCGCCCTTTCCGGGTACAGCTTGCGGACGGCGAGGACCCAGGCCATCGAGTTGAAAAGTTGGGCGTCCCCCTTCTCGGCCAGAGCCCGTTCGATGATGTCCAGGGCGTACTCCTGGACCACCGGGTCGGCGGAGTCGAGGTAGGGCTCGATGAGGAAATTCGCCTCCCACAAGTCGTAAATCCGCGCCAGCTCGGCCACCGGAGCCGGGTCGTCGTCCACCGAGATGTCCACGAGGCGGTCGGAGAGCGCCTGGTAGCCCCCCCTCTCCCGGACGACCAACAGGGCCGCCGACTGCCTGCCCCGGGAGTCGCCCCCGGCTTCGTCCCCCGCCTCGAGCGCCGCCAGCAGACGCCGGGCCAGAGGACCCACGGTCTCCAGATAGGCCAGCTCCATGGCGGCGAGCACCTGTTCGCCTGCCAGGATGTTGCCCTGGACGGAGTAGTGCTCACCCTGCCGGTCGCCCGCCCAGGCCGAGGTTTCCCGACCGGTGAAGGCGGCGACCCGCCCCGCGGAATCCACGACCGCCACCTGGCGCTGCTGCGCCTCTCCGTCGAATTCCAGGAGCACCTGAAGGGTCTGCTCGGCGGTGAAGCCCGCCTCCAGCAGCTCCAGACCGTACCTGCCGTAGCGGAGGTCCGCGTACGCCTGGGTGGCCACGGCGCCTACCTCGGCCCGAGCCCAGGGTACGATGTACCCCACGGCGAGTACCCGGGAAGCGACGGCGACGCCCCACTCCCGGGCCTCGGGGTCGTAGGCGACGATGGAGAAGGTGGAGGTTACCGGTTTCCCCTCCGGGTCTGCGGCGAAGGACGCCGCCGCCAACGCGAGAATCAGCGCACACATCACCGGACGGTACCGCATGACGGCTCCCCTCTTAAGGACGTTACGGGACGAGTATATGAAAAAGAAACCCGGAGCGACAGGTTTCCACGCTTGAGGGTTTGCCTCCGATCGGGTATCATCCCTTGCACAAGTGCCAGCCGCAGGGAGACAGCATGCGCAAGGTTTGGTTTTTATTGGCGGTACTCGTCATCGCCGCCTCGGCCAGGGAGGACGACTTCAGCTTCGTCATCCTCAGTGACCGCGGCAGCAACCCCCGGGAGGGGGTTTACGAGGCCGTGGTCGCCCAGAGCCTCTCCGAGGGGGCCGATTTTTACATTTCCGTCGGCGACCAGATCGGGGGGTACACCTTAGACGTGGACGAGATAGACGCCCAGTGGGCCGAGTACTTCAAAATCATCGAGCCCGTCCCAGTGGACGTCCACCTGACGCCGGGGAACCACGACATCTGGGACGACGCCTCCCTGGGCCGGTGGCGCGAGTGGACCGACCGCAAGCCCAACTACTCTTTCGACTACTCCGGCGTACACTTCGTCGTGCTGGACACCAGCCGCTGGTATTTCACCGTCAATCTGCCGGAGACGACCTTCGCCTGGCTCGAGGACGATCTGAGCTCCCACGATGACGCCCGGCTGACCCTGGTCTTCACACACAAACCCCTCATCTACTCGACCCTGGCCGAAAACGAGGGGGACCGCCTCCATAAGATTTTCCTGGAGCACGGCGTGGACGGCGTGTTCACGGGGCATCTGCACACCTACGTCTTCACGGAGTACGACGGGATTCCCTACACCACCATCGGCACCTCCGGGGGGCACATCGAGGAGGGGGATTTCTTCCAGTACGCCGTGGTCAAGGTTTCCGGTGATTCCTACACCGTCGAGATCGTTCCCCTGGATTCCGAGGGGCGGTAGAGGGACAACCCGTTCTCCACCGTCAAGCTAACCCAATGGACCGCATCCGGGGCGTTTTACCCGGTTTTTTTATTGCCGGGATGGAGCCGACCGGGCCCTTCGACCTTCACAGAGCGTGTTTCTTTGGTGGGATACTGTTCGTTAATCAACCGAGAAACCGTTGACCATAAAAAAGGAGGGCCTTTCGGCCCTTCTTTCACGCGTTTCTTCGGGAGGCTTTTTATTCACCGAGCATCCACCCCCCTAAAAAAGGAGGGCCCTTCGGCCCTCGTAGAGAGTGGTTCTTCGGTAGGATGATATACTTTATATGATCGAGTATCGATCATACAAAAGGAGGGCCCTTCGGCCCTCCTCGGTTTTGGCGGGTTTATCGGGCGAGGACCAGGCGACCGGTCAGGACGCGCTCGGCGGTGCTCAGGCGGCAGAGGTAGACGCCCGCGGCCGCGTCGGCGCAATTCCAGGTGAAGGTGTGGCGGCCCGCGCTGAAATCGCCGTCGGCGAGGGTAGCTACCCGCCGCCCGGACAGGTCGTAAACGGCGAGAATCACCCTGCCGTCGGTGGGCGTGTTCACCTCGATGCTCACGCTGTCGGAGGCCGGGCTCGGGTAGGGCTCACTGAGGGTCAGCCTGCCGACGCCCTCGGGCACCGTCACCGTGACCGGTCCGACGCGTAACGTGGTGCCGTCCGCGTGGACGAGCTCCAGGTAGTAGGCGTTCGTCTCGCCGGGCGCGCGGTCGAGGTAGCGGCCGCTCTCCCCGGGAAGATCGAGGGAGGTGAGCCTGTTCTCACCGCGGTAGAGGTTCACCCCGATCAGGTTACCGGCTTCGGTCAGGGTCCAGCTCAGGAGCACGCCCTCGTCGGTGGGTCCGCCGGTGAAATCGGCCACCTCGGCGTCGGCGCCGGCCTCGACCTGGCAGACGCCCTCGTAGGGCCAGGTGTCCTGGAAGCTGACGGTGACGCTCAGCTCGCCCGTATCATGCACGTTGGGGTAGAAGATGACCTCGCCCGAAGCGCGGGTGTATCCCACGATGTAGACGTCCGAGTCCTTGTAGAGGCACACCTTGGCGTTGCGGAGCGGGCCGCGGCTCGGGGTGTTGACGGTGACCTTGAACTCGCCGCCGTCCCAGTCGGTGGGATGGGTGACGACGAGGTCTTCCGGAGTGTTGCACCAGCCCGGCGTTTCGCAGGGACCGAGGATGTTCTGTACGTACATGACCCAGCGGATGTAGGGGTTCACCTTGGCCGTGGGGACGAAGTAATCCTTGGAGTAGGCCTGGGCGGCGCCCAGCGAGGTCAGCTCCTCGTCGAACATGCCGGCGAAGAACTGCTCGTCGAGGACGTTGCTCTCGCCGGATTTGGGGTCGCCGGGCGAGTAGAGGCCGTAGCGGGAGTTGAACATGACCGCCACCGATCCCCCGTTGGGGGCCAGGGCCATCCCCTCGCCGGCGCACCGGGCCCGGTCGAACCCGCCGCACATGCAGCCCTGGGCGTAGAACCATCCGATGTAGTCGCCGTTGGTCATGCCGTAGGCGTCCGCGGTGGAGATGAAGTCGGATCCGGTGCCGATTACGTCGTAGGAGGAGTGGTGGAGCTGGTTGACCACGGCGGACCGGCCGGCCTCGAACTCGGCGATGATGTCGGCGGCCCCGTAGGCCGCGTCGCGCTCATAGAACGTGGTGTAGGGGAAGTCCGGGGGCAGATGAGTCGCCACCTGATCCTTGCCGTCGCCGCCCCACGTGGGGATGTCGTCGAGCTGTCCGCCGAAGAAGACGGTGTGAAGCGGGAAGTCCTGGGGGATGCTCTTCTCGTAGACGAGCGTCTTGGATACCACGGCCTCGGTCTCCTCGACCGTGTTCACCGGAAAACGCGAAACGTAGACGTCGGAGTAGAGGTCCACCTCGTCGTCGGGCCACTCGCCCCAGAGGTCGTCCCCATCGGTGTTCCAGTCGCCGTCCAGGTCGGAGTAGTAGAGATCGCAGGGAATCATGTAGTCGTCGGGCGAACCGAAGTTCACGGCGAAGCCCCGGCGCTCACGGACGAAATTGCAGTCGCCGCCCAGCACGACGTAGGTGGTGGACCAGTTCTCGTATGCGTCTATGATGAAGTTGCGGATTTTCTCGGCCTGGTCGCGGCCGTCGTAGTTTTCGATGATGTACTCCACGGTCACCACGGCGGTGGTGAGGCCCTTCTTGAGCTTCCAATCCACCAGCGGTCGGAAGGCGTCCGCAAATTCCTCACGGGTGATGAGCACCCACTCGGCGGTCCCGCCTACGTCGGGTTCGTTGTAGTTCGCCTCGAAACCCGTGCCGATGACCTTGGGCGGCACGACTTCTGCGGGTGTGTAGACCGATTCGGGGTTGATGACCAGGCTGCGGACCCGCTCGGTGTTGACTTCGGCGGATGCCGGGGTCACTACCCTGGGTGTGTGAATCTCGTAGGACAGCGTCTCGAGCTCGAGGTTGAAGGTGATTTCGGTGATGACCTCGAGCCGACCCGAGACGGGGTGGTAGATGAAGGGGCAGAAGAGCATGTCGGCCACGCCGTACCCGGCGATGTTCCCCCCGCCCGTGGCCAGCATGGGACGGCCGGGGTAGGCATCGTCGGATGTGTAGACCGGGGAGAAGTTCTCCATGAATTCGCCGGGTTTGCTGATCGGCCGCGACTGCTGTGTCGGAAAGACCGTGTAGTAGCCGGGCAGCACCTGGGTTTCCAGGGAAACGACCTCAACCTCGGCGGCCGCCATCCCCACGGGTACCGCGACCCGGAGTGGCAGCCAGGGCAGGTGGGGATCACCGACCTCGTTGGTGTAAACGCCGCCGGGGATACGCGGTATGTCGTACCCCTGGCCGGCGTCCATTCCGACGTCCTCCGGGCTCACGGAGTAGGTGTAACCGAAGGCAATCGCGGGAACAATCAAAAGGAGAAAGAGATATTTACGCACGGTGCCCCCTTTTTCGCTTCCTTGTCACGGAATACTGTACCTTGCCACAGGATTAATTAATATAAAACAACCCCTTTGGCAAGACAAATCCACCAAAGGCTTTGCGGATTACGGTTCTACGGGCGTGATATAAGGGCGCGATTCCACACGTCCTTATTATATCCTGCCACTCGGAGGCTTTCCAATCGTTACTTCAGGGGGACGAGAAGCGCCTTGGGTTCCGGCGTGAGGTTCTCGACTTTCCCCTCGGGCGTGACGCAGAGCGTGTCCTCGACCCGGACGCCGTAGCCTCTTTCCGGGTAGTACACCCCGGGCTCGTTGGTGAAGACGCTGCCGGGCTGGATCAGGTCGGGATTCTTCTCGGTTCCGCCGAGGCGCGGTTTCTCGTGGATGTCGAGGCCCACACCGTGCCCCAGGCCGTGGCAGAAGCCGACCTGGGTCGCTGGGTCGGAGATTATGGTGGGGTGGCCGGCCCGGGCGATCAGGTCCGCCGCCCGCTTGTGGTAGGAGTAGGCGGAACCTCCGACTTCGATGGCGTTCTCGATCTCGGCCTGGACCTCTTTCACGAGGGTATAGTCCCGGTCCGCCTCGGGGTGGACTCGACCGACGCACCAGGTGCGCGTCATGTCGAAGTAATACCCGTGGCCCAGCTCCCGGGGGAACATGTCGTAGACGATGGGTTCGCCCACTGCGAGCTGGCGGGAGTCGGTCCCGTGGGAGTGGGGGTAACCGCCCTCGTCGCCCGGGGCGAAGATGGTGCCCACGTCCTCCATCAGGCCGCGCTTGAAGAGTTCGAGGGTGATGAAACGCCTGACACGCCCCACCGTCAGCGGCTCGCCCGAGTCGTAGAGCTTCCCCCCCCGTTCCTCGGCGGACCCGAGCAGCTTTCGCACCTCGCCAAAAACCTCGCAGGATTTTTCGCCGACCCGGCGGATGTGGGAAATTTCCTCGGCGTCCTTGGTCTCGCGGGCGGTGATGATCACGTCGTTCTCGAACTCGGGCTCGATGCCCACCTCGGGCACCGCCTCGTCGAGCGCGCGGTAGAGGAGGTAGTTGGCGCCGAGGCCGCCCCGGCCGTAGAGCGACACGCGCCCCTTCACGCCCACGTCCGCCATCATGCGGCGGAAAAACTCCACGGTCCGTTTGAGGTGATCCGGCTCCTTCTCCAACAGCTCGTGGTAGTTGAACTTCGTCGTGTCCACGGCGATGAAGGGCAGCTTCTTGGCCTCCTCGCGCTCGAAGGGGCCGGTGAAGAGGTACGCCCGGCCGCCGCGGGGTTTCCACAGCGAGCAGTAGCCGATGGGGGCGTTGCCGAGGAGGTAGTGCATCGCGGGGTTGTCCCCGTTCCCCCCCTCGATGAAGAGCCAGTCTATCCCCCGCTCTTCCATGAGCTTGTCCAGGTCCTCGCGCACGGTGCTCCTTTGCGGTTTCGTTAGCGTGGTGAGTATAGCGTCCGACCGAGCGTGTGTAAACGGCAAAACGCCCCCGCGGGGGGAGCGTTTGCACGTAGGGACGGGAAGACTATTGGGGGATGCCGACCCGGGGCAGCATCCAGCCGGATACGAGCTCGAGGAAGCCGGGGGCGAACTCCTTGGGGAGCTCGGCGTACTCGCTGAAGGCGCCGGTTTCTGTTTCCTGGAAGAGGTGGTTGGCCTTGGGCAATATTTCCAGGGTGTAGTCGGTGTGGCCCGCCTTGGCGAGGACCTCCTCCATCCGCGCCCGGTTCTCCTCCGCGGGAACCTGGAGATCGTGCTCGCCCCAGACCGCCAGGAGCGGACAGGTGATTTTCGCCAGGTCGAGGGCGGGGTCGTAGTCCATGAAGAACCTGAACCAGGGGCTCTGGACGGCGGCGAACTGCGCCTCGACGGTCGCGTTCACGTAAGCGTCCACGTCGGCTATCGTGGCGCGCTCCTCCTCGGAGAGGTTGGCGATGGACTCCCGCATGAGCTCCGCGACCTCCCCTTTAATCCCCTCCATGTCCCCGCCGCTCCGCACGGCGGCGAAAATCCGTTCCTCCAAGTCGAGGCTTTTCGCTATCTCCTCCTCGGTGGCGCCCTCGGCGCGGGAGAGCAGGACCAACTGGGATTTGACGATTTGGGCGCCGTTGAAGGCCGGGCCGCCCATCAGGATGACGAAGGCGGGCCCGCCGGTCTGGGCCGCCACCATGCCGGCGATGATGGAGCCCTCGCTGTGGCCCAGGAGCCCGATCCGGCCGAGGTCTATATCGGTCCGCTTCGCCAGGAAATCCATCTGGGCGGTTACGTCGTCGGCCAGGTCCACCGTGGTGACGTCAGCGCCCGCGCCGGTGGAACCGCCGACACCGCGGTCGTCGCAGCGCAGCACGGCCACGCCCAGGGGGGTCAGGTAATCGGCCAGGAGCTTGAAGGGCTTGAAGCCGAAGACCTCCTCGTCGCGGTTCTCCGGCCCGGAGCCGGT
>DATKYS010000008.1 GCA_035528375.1 bacterium | reverse complement strand
AGGGGGGTGTAGCGGTCCCCCTCTCCCCGTGGGAGCGGCGCGCCGACGGGTCGGGGTGAGGGCTGCCTTTGAAAAAAACGGGCCGACCTGAACGGCGCGCCGTCGGTCGGCCCCTACATTCACAACCGGGGCGAGGGGCGAATGTTCACACACCCCAAACCGGCCGTCGCCACCGTTGCCCGCGCCGGGGACGGCGTGGTAAACTTCCGGCGTGAGAAGAAACCGCGCCGCCCTCGTCATTTCAACACTTTGCGCCGCTCTGACCTCCTGCGTGCCGGGACCGGAGCCGGTTATCACAACTCCGCCGAAGGTCACCGCCGAAGAGCTTCTCGGGGAAATGGACGCCTACGCCCGGCGGCTGGAGTCGGCCTCGGGGGTGGTCACCCTGACCGCTCGCACGCCCGACGGCGTTCTGCCAGCCACGGAACACGGCCTGGCCTTCGCCCGCCCGGACTCGGTCTACGTCGAAAGCCTCGGGCCTATGGGGGAGATCGCCGTGGTGACGCGCGTCACCGGCGGCCGGATGGCGGTGCACTACGTCGCCGACGGGGTGTGGGCCGAGGGCGCGGCCTCGCCGGGGAACGTGGAGAGGCTCGTCGGGGTGCCGCTGGATCTGGACCTGTTGATTCGGGCGCTCCTGGCCGAGCCGCTGGTCCGGGGCGAAGGCTTCGATGGCACCGTCCGCTACGTGCGGCAGGAGAACGAGGGCGATCCGACGCGCCTGGCTCTGCGCCGGGAGGACGGTACGCGGGCCCTTTTGATGACGGTGGACCCCGCCGCGCCCGTGCCGCTGGAGCAGGTGCTCTACGACTCCGACGACGCGCCCGCCCTGCGGATCGTCTATTCCGATTACGCCGAGACGGACGGCCTCCTGCGCCCCTACCGGATACTTTTGGAAAATTACGCCGACTCCTCGGTGGAAATATCCTTCTCCTCCCAGGAGGTGAACCCCGCACTGCCCGGGAATCTCTTCGACCTGACGCCGCCCGCCGGGGTCCGTGTCGTGGAGCTGGACAAGTCCGCGAAGCCGGAGTAAAGTAAATTCTACTTCCCGGTGGCTAACCCCGGCCCTGTAATGGAGGATACAATGAAGAACACCATCGCCGTCCTTTTCGTTATCTGCACAGTCTTTTTTGCCGCCGCCTCCGCCACCGAGGCCATCAGTGAGAACCCCGCCGAAGCTTATGCCAAAGCCGCCTACGATGCCCTAGTCAACGCCTACGACGTATACGCCGCTGCCCCCGACGAGGCAGCACGAGCCTCCGCCTATGCCGTTTACACCGCTGCCCTCGACGAGGCCGCTCTCGCTGCCGCCCATGCTGCTTACGCAGAATATGAGGCCATCGCCACACCCAGAACCTTAGACTCCCCCGGTTACAGGAAGATTATTGAAGATTACGCCGCCGACTGGGCCGCCGAAAACGATTTAATTGCAAGAGCAGCCGCCCATGAAAGGAATGAGAAGGCCAACGCCGCGTACGACGCCACCTATAAGATATATGCCGATAAAGCCTACGCCGAATATTCAGCAAGGGTTGAAGCTGCCTATAACGAACACAATACCTATAAGGCTGAAGCGGTAGCCGGTAATTACTACAGCTCCGCCTATGAGCAACTCATCGACGTTATCTTGGATGCCGCTATCTCAGATGCCCAGGACTACCTCGATAACGCACTCAGCGCCGCTATCAGCCACGCTAACGAAGCCCGCAACGCCCCCAGCGCCGCCGCCGACTACATCACCACTGACGAGACCGCTGCCGCCGCCGACAATACCAACCAAACCCAACCCGAAAAGATTTCCGCCCCGGATCCCGTGTACCCTCCCGCGCTCAAGGCGGAGGGTTGGTCCGGCACCTGCTCCATCGGGCTTTACATTGATGAGGCGGGCAATGTCGGCAAGGTCTGGGTCATTCGCAGCACCGGCAAGGCAGAGGCCGATCAGGCGGCCATCGAGGCGGCCTGGGCCTCCCAGTGGGAGCCTGCCACCCAGAACGGCGTCCCCATCGCTCAGAAAATTTCCATCACATACGAATTCTAGATTACAAGTGAAGGCGCTTATTCCGCCGCGAAGAACCGACGATACCCCGGTTGCGCCCGGGGCGATTTAATGGCATTATTTCGGTGAAAATCCCCCCACTCCATCCCAGGAGCACCCCCGCATTGACCGCTTTCCCCTACCCGAAACCCGAGTTCGACCGGGACGAGCCGCTCGTCGAGCTGGCGAAGCTTCTCCGCTGCGAGATCGTGTGCATGACCCACCGGGCCGGCTCGGGGCACCCCGGCGGGTCCCTCTCGGCGGTGGAGATTCTGAGCCTTTTGTACCTGGGCGAGTTGCGCCACGACCCGGCGGACCCCCAGCGGCCCGACCGCGACCGCTTCGTCCTCTCCAAGGGCCACGCCTGCCCCATCCTCTACGCCCTTCTGGCCTACTGCGGCTATTTCCCCGCCGAGGAGCTCTGCCACCTGCGCGAGGTGGGCCACATCCTCCAGGGGCACCCCTCGATACACACCCCCGGGATTGACGCGAGCACCGGGTCGCTGGGCCAGGGGCTCAGTATAGCGAACGGGATGGCGCTGGCGGCGCGGCTCGACGGCCGGGACTCCCGCTACTGGTGCCTGTTGGGCGACGGGGAGCTCGACGAGGGGCAGTGCTGGGAGGCGGCCATGACCGCCGCCCACTACGGCCTGGACAACCTCACGGCCGTCGTGGACCGCAACCGCCTGCAAATCGACGGCGATACCGAGAAGGTGATGGCGCTGGAGCCGCTCTCGGACAAGTGGCGCGCTTTCGGCTTCCACGTTATAGACTGCGACGGCCACAGTTTTCCCGAGCTGCGGCGGGCCTACGCGGAGGCGCGGGAAACCAGGGGCAAGCCGACCTGCATCATCGCCCACACCCACAAGGGGCGGGGGGTGTCCTTCATGACCGACCAGGCGGGCTGGCACGGCCGGGCGCCGAACTCCGAAGAGCTGGTCCGGGCCGTGGGCGAGGTCTGCGGCTGCGCCCCGGAAACTCCGGAATGCTGCCTGAAGCTCGCCCGGGGGGGTGGTCGCTGATGGCCCTCGTCAAGGCGATGCACCTCGCGCCCCTGGAAGAGGCCTCGAAGGCCGAAAACTGGCAGGCCTGCAAGAAGGTTTACGGGGAGGCGCTTTTGGAGCTGGCGCGGACGCGGCCCGAGGTGGTCTGCCTCGACGCCGACCTGGCCAACTCCACCGAGGGGAAGCTCATCCGCGACGCCGAGGACAAAAAAATCTCGCGGCGCTTCTTCGACGTGGGCATCAGCGAACAGGACCTGGTGGGCACCGGGGCGGGGCTGGCGCTCTCGGGGAAAATCCCCTACGTGAACAGCTTCGGGGTGTTCCTGTCGGGGCGGGCCTGGGACCAGATCCGGGTGAGCGTGTGCTACCCGAACCTGCCGGTGCGCTTCGGCGGTCCCTACGGCGGCATCTCCGTGGGGCCCGACGGGCCGACCCACTTCGCCATCTCCGACATCGCGCTCCTGCGGAGCCTGCCGAACATGACGCTGGTCTCGGCGGCGGACGCGGCGCAGGTGGGGCCCATCATGCGCGCCACCGTGGACCACCCAGGGCCGGTCTACATCCGCATGGGCCGGGTGCCGTTACCCGTGGTGACCACCGACCGCACCCCCTTCGAGGTCGGGAAGATCCGCGTCTACCGCGAGGGCTCGGACCTGGCCGTCCTCGCCACCGGGCACATGGTGTACGAGTCCCTGGTGGCCGCCGAGAGGCTGGCCGAGCTCGGGGCCGAGGTCGCCGTCGTCAACGTCTCCACCCTCAAGCCGCTGGACCAGGAGACGGTGGTTGAGCTGGCGGAGCGTTGCGGGAAGGTGGCGACGGTGGAGGAGCACAACGTCCTCGGGGGGCTGGGCGGCGCGGTGGCCGAGGTCCTGGCGCGGCACCGCCCCACGCCCATGCTCTTCATCGGCGTGGACGACGAGTTCGCCGAGTCGGGGGAGGCGCTGGACCTTCTGGCCAAGTACGGCCTGAACGCGGACGGCATCTTCGACCGCCTGGCGAGTTTTTTGGAGCTGATGTAGGCCGGCTATCCCCCTCCCCCCTCTGGGGGGAGGGCTAGGGAGAGGGGCGAAAACGGCGGGGATTAAAATCCCCGCCCTACATTTACACACGACAACGATTTGGCGTAGGGGCGATGAGTCCACGGTCGCCCGTTCCTGTGGTTGCCGAATGTAGGGGCCGACCG
>DATKYS010000007.1 GCA_035528375.1 bacterium | reverse complement strand
AAGCCAAGACCGGTTTCACCCTCCGCGCCCCCATGCCGGCCGTGGTCACCGCGGTGCTGGTCGAGCCGGGTCAGGAGGTCAAGAAAGGCGACATCCTGTGCCGCCTCGAGGCGATGAAAATGGAGAACGAGATGGCCTCCGAGGCCGACGGGACGGTCAAGGAGGTCAGGGTCGCCGCCGGCGACGGCGTGGAGAAGGACCAGGTCCTGGTCGTCGTGGAGTAGGCGTTCAACCGCTCTCCCTCTCCCCGTGGGAGAGGGTCGGGGTGAGGGCTTCCATAAATCCCCTCTCCCTTTCAGGGAGAGGCTCGCCCACGGGCTAGGGTGAGGGTCGGAGCTGCCCCCCTCTCCCTTCCAGGGAGAGGGCAGGGGTGAGGGTCGCGGCGGCGGCCCGCGGAAGACTCGTCCTATGGGGCCGCCCTACATCATCGCAATATACACGGCACGGGCTTGGGTGAAGGGTTGGGTACGGTAATCAGTTTGGGCACACAATATGACTGATAACACAGACAGCATAGCCACCCCCTCGGGCATCCCCGTGGAGCGGGTGTACACCGAGCCTCCGGCCGGCCTGGCGGAAAAGCTCGGCCTCCCCGGCTCGCCCCCCTACACCCGCGGCATCCACCCCGGCATGTACCGCGACCGCCTGTGGACCATGCGCCAGTACGCCGGCTTCGGCGACGCCCGCGCGACCAACGAGCGGTTTAAATATCTGATCGAGGCAGGGCAGACCGGCCTCTCCGTGGCCTTCGACCTCCCCACCCAGATGGGCTACGACTCCGACCACCCCATGGCCGCGGGCGAGGTGGGCCGGGTCGGCGTGGCGATTTCCAGCTACGAGGACTTTTCCGAGCTCTTCGAGGGCCTGGATCCGGCGAAAATCTCGGTCAGCATGACTATCAACGCCACGGCGCCGATTCTGTTGGCCATGTACCTGGTGCTGGCCGAGGAGCGGGGCGTGCCGTGGGACACGCTCCGGGGCACGGTCCAGAACGACATCTTGAAGGAGTACTTCGCCCGGGGAACCTACATCTACCCGCCGGGACCCGGCCTGCGCCTCGCCGTGGACCTCGTCCGCTTCGCCTCGGAGCGGGTCGGGAATTGGTACCCGATTTCCATCTCGGGCTACCACATCCGGGAGGCGGGGGCCGACGCGGTGCAGGAGTTGGCCTTTACCTTCGCCGACGCGGTGGAGTACGTGAAGGGCGCCCTGTCGGCGGGCCTGGATGTGGACGGCTTCGCCCCGCGGATCAGCTTCTTTTTCAACGCGCACTCGGACCTTTTCGAGGAGGCGGCCAAGTTCCGCGCGGCGCGCCGCGTCTGGCACGGTATCATGACCCGGAAATTCGGGGCGAAGGACCCCCGCTCGTCCCAGCTCCGCTTCCACGTGCAGACGGCCGGTTCCACCCTCACGGCCGCAGGATTCGAAAACAACGCCGTCCGCGTGACGCTCCAGGCCCTGGCCGCCGTGCTGGGCGGCGCACAGTCCGTCCACACCAACTCCCGCGACGAGGCGCTCGGCCTGCCCACCGAGGACTCGGTCCGCCTGGCGCTGCGGACCCAGCAGGTCATCGCCCACGAGAGCGGCGTGACGGGGACCGCGGACCCCCTGGGCGGCTCGTTCTACGCCGAGCACCTGACCGGGGAACTGGTCCGCCGGGTGGAGGGGGAGCTGGATAAAATCGAGGGGATGGGGGGCGCCCTCTCCTGCATCGAGTCCGGCTACTTCGCCGAGCAGATAGCCGCCTCGGCCTACGCTTACCAGCGGGCCGTGGAAACCGGCGGGCGGAAGGTGGTCGGGGTGAACTGCTTTCCCGACCCGGAGTTGGAAAACGTGGAGCTTTTAAAGGTTGACCCCGAACTGGACCGGGATCGGCGGGGCAAGCTGGCGCAGTACCGCGCCCGCCGCGCGGAAGGCCCTCTTACAAAAGCTTTAAGGAAACTGAAAACAGCCGCCGGAGAGGACGGCGCCCCGCTCATGGAACCCATCGTGGAATGCGTCCGCACCGGGGGCACCGTGGGCGAGATTGCGGAGGCCCTGCGCGGCGTCTTCGGCTCCTTCGACGAGAAATGAAAATTTTAAAGATCAGCCACATCGGCATCGCCGTGGAGAACCTGGCCGAGGCGCTCGCGTTCTGGGAAAAGACCCTGGGGCTCGAGGCCGGGGAAAGGGAGGCCGTCCCCTCCATGTCCCTCAACGTGGCCAAGCTCCGGCTGGGCGAGGCGGACGTCGAGCTCCTGGAGAGTACGGATCCCGGGGGGCCCGTCGGCCGGTTCATCGCCGCCCGCGGGCCGGGCATCCACCACATCTGCGTGGAGGTGGACGACCTGGCGGGGGCGCTGGCGGAGCTCAAGGCGGCCGGGTACCGCCTGCTGGACGAGGAGCCCCGGCAGGGCGCGGGGGGCGCGAAAATCGCCTTCGTCCACCCGAAAAGCTGCGGGGGGGTCCTGCTGGAGCTCACCGAGAGGCGCCGCTGATGCCACTCCTCGAGATCGAAAAACGGGACGGATGGGCCGTCGTCCGTCTGCGTAACCCGGAAAGGCGCAACGCCCTCAGCCGGGCCGTGCTCGCCGAGCTGGGGAAAGCCTTCGACGCTCTCGAAGCCGACCCGTCGGTCCGGGCGGCGGTCGTCACCGGGGAGGGGAAGAGCTTCGCCGCCGGCGCCGATCTTTGCGAGATGCTGGGCCTCACGCCCTCCGGGGCGCGCGAATTCGCCCGTTACGGCCGGGAAAACCTCGACCGGATCGAACGTTCCCGCGTCGTCACCGTGGCGGCGGTGAACGGCCACGCCCTGGGCGGCGGCCTAGAGCTGGCTCTGGCCTGCGACGTCCGTATCTGCTCGGAAGGCGCGAAATTCGGCCAACCGGGCCTCAAGCTGGGCGTCATCCCCGGCTGGGGCGGGACGGACCGCCTGGCGCGGGTCGTCGGCCTGGGGCGGGCGAAGGCCATGCTCTTCACCGGCGAGCCGCTGAACGCCGAATCGGCGCTCGCCTGGGGCCTGGTCAGCGCGGTTCATCCGCCGGAACGCTTGATGGAGAAGGCCGGGGGGCTCGCCGGAAGAATCGCTACGCTGGGGCCGGTCGCCCTGGCCCAGGTCAAGCGGCAGTTGGGCTCCCCCGGCGGGGAAACGGAACTGGACGCCTTCGCGGAGTGCTTCGCCTCGGGCGAGGCCGCCGAGGGCATGGGCGCCTTCTTGGAAAAACGAAAACCTAACTGGAACTAAGAACAACCTGCAGGAGGATGCATGGCGAAGGAAATCGTAATCGCGGGCGCGTGCCGCACGGCCATCGGCCGCTTCCTGGGTGCGCTGACTCCTCTCAAGGCCTCGGAGTTCGGCGCGGTCTGCGTCGCCGAGGCGGTCAAGCGGGCGGGGATCAAGCCCTCGGACGTGGAAGAGGTCATCATGGGCAACGTCGTCTCGGCGGGCATGGGCCAGGCCCCGGCGCGTCAGGCGGCGATCAAGGGAGGCATCCCGCCCGAGGTGGGCGCCACCACCATCAACAAGGTCTGCGGCTCGGGGCTCAAGGCCGTCATCCTGGCGGCCCAGGTCATCAAGGCCGGCGACGCCGCCTGCATCCTGGCCGGCGGACTGGAGTCCATGTCCAACGTCCCCCACTACTTCTTCAAGGGTCGCTTCGGGCAGAAGTTCGGCAACATGGACCTGGTGGACGGCATGATCCTCGACGGCCTCTGGTGCGCCTTCGAGGACCAGCACATGGGGACCATCGGCGACTGGACCGCCCAGAAGTCGGGCATCAGCCGCCAGGAGCAGGACGAGTGGGCCGCGGGGAGTCACGCGAAGGCCGTGGCGGCGATAAAGGGCGGCAAGTACAAGGCCGAGATAGTCCCCGTCGCGATTCCTCAGCGCAAGGGCGACCCCGTCATCTTCGACACCGACGAGGGACCCCGCGAGGACACCAACCTGGAATCGCTGGCCAGGCTGCGGCCCGCCTTCTCCAAGGAGGGCACCATCACCGCCGGGAACGCCCCGGGCTTGAACGACGGCGCCTCGGCCATGATCGTCCTCTCCGACGAGGCGGCCAAGAAGCTGGGCGTTAAGCCCCAGGTCCGCATCACCGGCTACGCCACCGGCGGCACACCGCCCAAGGAGCTGTTCTACGCCCCCATCGTGGCGGTGAAGAAGCTGATGAAGCTCACCGGGGCCAAAATCGGCGATTACGACCTCATCGAGGTCAACGAGGCCTTCAGCGCCCAGGTGCTGGCCGACGGCAAGGAGCTCGGCTGGGACTGGAACCGGGTCAACGTCAACGGCGGCGCGGTGGCGCTGGGACACCCCATCGGGGCCAGCGGCGCCCGGGTTCTCACCACCCTCATCTACGCCATGTTTGACCGCGGCGCCAAGACCGGCCTGGCCACCCTGTGCCTGGGCGGTGGAAACGCCGTGGCGATGAGCGTCGAGAGGATTTAAAAAAAGGGATTTACCCCCTGCCGACAAAAAGCGCCCCCCGCGGGGCGCTTTTTTTAAGCGGGAAACCTCACGCGCCGTCCCGGGCGAGGAGCGCCGCGCCGTAGGCCCCGTTCAATTGCGGCTCGGGGATGACAGCGACCTCGACTCCGAGGAACTCGCCCAGCGAGGCCGCCACGGCCGGGTTGAGGGCCACGCCGCCGGAGAGGTAGACCTCCCCCCGCAGGCCGACCTTTTTCGCCATGCCGCCCACCCGCTCGGCCACCCCGCGGTGCAGCCCCCGGGCTATCTCCCCTCGCGGCGTTCCCCGGGCCAGGAGGCTCACCACCTCGCTTTCGACGAAGACGGTGCACATGCTTGAAATCTTGACCCCCTTCTCCGCCTCGATTGCCAGGGACGCCAGGTGGGCCAGATCGGTCTCCAGCGCCCGGGCCATGACCTCCAAAAAGCGGCCCGTCCCCGCGGCGCAGCGGTCGTTCATCAGGAAGCGCTCCATCTTGCCGGACCCGGTGACGGGGAAATTAACGCACGTACGGGAGGGGGATGTTAACCGGCCTTCGGAATCGGAGCCCACGGCGCCGCTCCTCTCCTGAAACGAAACGGGGTTTGACGAGCGACCTGGGAGGTCGTACCATCCGCCGCCGGGTTCCCGGATTCACGGCCAAACGAAGCGAGTAATGCCCCCGGCAAATCCGGGAATTAATGGTACGTTTATTGCATTTTTAATCACCGGGAGCCGTTTAAACGGACGGTCCCGTGTCGTCCGAGATGCAAAGCCAGAGTACGGTCGTCAACCCGCAACCCTGACGTGGATTTTCCAGGCCGGGAGGAGGCTCGATGGAAGAGACCTACAGCGCGTTCAACCAGGCGCAGCGCGAGTTCGACAAGGTCGCGGAGATGATGAAGCTGGACCCGAGCTACCGGGAAGTGCTCCGGGAGCCGGTCCGCTCTCTCTTGGTCAACGTCCCCGTCCGCATGGACTCGGGCAGGATAAAAACGTTCCCCGGCTACCGGGTACAGCACAACACCGCCTGCGGTCCGGCCAAGGGCGGGGTGCGCTTCTCGACCGACGTGACCCTGGACGAGGTCAAGGCCCTGGCCATGTGGATGACCTGGAAATGCTCCCTGGCCGGCGTCCCCTTCGGGGGCGGCAAGGGCGGCATCCACGTGGACGTGCACGACCTCACCGAGGGAGAGTTGGAGCGCCTGTCCCGCCGGTATTTTTCCGATATCCAGTCCATCGTGGGGCCGGAGAAGGACATCCCGGCGCCGGACATGAACACCGACGCCCGCATCATGGCCTGGTTCATGGACACCTACTCCATGAACACCGGCAACACCACCCTGGGTGTGGTCACCGGCAAGCCGCTGGAGCTGGGCGGCTCCCTGGGACGCAACGCCGCCACCGGCCGCGGGGTGGAAATCAGCGCCATCAACATCCTCGGGAAGAGGGGCATCGAGCCCGAGAAGGCCACGGTGGTCATCCAGGGGTTCGGCAACGTGGGCGCCTGGGCCGCCAAGCTGCTCTACGACGACGGCTGCAAGATCATCGGCCTCTCCGACGTCTACGGGGCGGTCTACAACCCCGAGGGGCTCAACCCCTACGACGCCGTCGAGCGCGCCATGAAGCCCGAGGACAGCGTGAGCAAGCTCCTCCCCGGCGACAAAATCACCAACGACGAGCTCCTCGCGCTGGAATGCGACTTGCTGGCCCCCTGCGCCCTGCAGAACCAGCTCACCGGGAACAACGCCGCCAAGGTCCGGGCGAAGATCATCGTCGAGGGCGCCAACGGCCCCACCACCCCGGAGGCGGACCAGGACTTCTTCGAACGGAGAATCCTGGTGGCGCCCGATTTCCTGGCCAACGCCGGCGGCGTCATCGTCAGCTACTTCGAGTGGGTCCAGGGCCTGGCCTTCTTCTTCTGGACCGAGAGGGAGGTCAACAACAAGCTGGCCGTTCTGATGAACCAGAACATAGATAAGGTTTACGCCCTGGCCGAGGAGAAGAACATCTCGATGCGCGACGCGGCGTACGTCTTCGCCATCAAGCGCGTGGCCGACGCCGTCCGCCTGCGCGGCATATACCCGTAAGCCTCGACGGAACCCGAAGCCCGAAAGAAGCCCCTCCACGAGGGGCTTCAATGTACCTTTGGTCCTGTGGCAGAAGGGGAATGGTCCCTCCATCTACCAACCTGTAGAGGCGACCGTCCACGGTCGTCCTTCAGTATTGCACTCGTAAGGGCCGACCGACGGCGCGCCGTTTAGGTCGGCCCGCGGGCGGGTCAGGAGACCCGCCCCTACGTCATCTCGACAAGGCGTTACTTATCGTACAGATTACTAAATTTATTCTACACCTTGATCATACGGTCTTTTCCCTGCATTCGTGGATGTATTTTAACTGGTCCCCTGTCTTTACGGCCACTCCACCGTACTCGGGGTTAAGAAGAAGGGGCGGTTTTACCGCCCCTCGATTGGCCGCGCTCAATCCCTTCAAGAAAAACGCAGCCAAGCCTCGTTACTCGTACTCTTCGCAGTGCCAGACGCCGCCCTCGCCCTTGGGAAAGGTACAGGTGGCGAACTTGTCGCACAGCCGGCAGAGCCCCTTCAGGTCGTTCACGGTGACCTTCCTGGTGGAAGCTTTCGGCTTCACCGCCTCGACCTTCTCTTCGCCCTCGAACTCGTCGCAGAAGCGGACCGGACGCCCGGCCTGGCGCGGGAAAGTGCAGGTGGCGGCCAGCTTGCACGTCGAGCACAGGCCGAGAGGCGTGTGAACCTTCTTCTCTACCGGAACCGCGGTTTTTTTCTTTTCCGCCGTCAGAATTACGGCCGTGGCCATGGTTTCTCCTTGTGGGTTGTCGGACGACCCTGACCGCCCCGCCGCGGCGGCGTCGGAGTCTTCCAATTTTTCTTCCTCACCGTCGTACAGACGGGCGAGGACGTTGGTATTGCCCAAAAGAACGTTCGTGAGCCTTTCAGCGATGACATCCCGGCGCTCGATCCCCTCGAACTCGTCGCACTCCAGGAGCGGTCGGCCCGATTTACGCGGGAAGGTGCAGTTCGGCTCGCGCTTGCAGGTCCCGCAGAGCCCGGGGATTCTTTTCTTCTTCGCCGGCGCCTTCGGAGCCGGTTGCGCGGTGACCTTCGTTTCCTTCGGGGAGCCCGTCTTCACTTTCCCAGGTGTGCTCGTCTTGCCGGCCATGATGCCTCCTTCTTTTCCAAACCTTTACGCCGTCCCTTCGATGGGATTGTTAAGGCAAGAGGTATGCCAGGTTGGAGCCCGGCCGGGCCGAAATATTTATGATATTAATGTCCTTATATATCAACAAGATACACCCGAACAATCCGTAAAGGTTGTAAAAAACGCCGCGCGGGCGGCGTTCGCACATCGGCAGACCCCGGGCGGACCGGGGAGCATCGCACCACCGGGGAGAAAATCCCCGGTTAAACTACGTCGTCATCCACCTTCCGACTGCGGCTCAACTTCTCCCGGAGTGTTTTCCGGTCAATGTCGAGAATCTTGGCCGCCCGGGTCTTGTTCTGACCCACCTCTTCCAGCACGTTCCTGATGTACTCGGCCTCGACCTCCGCCAGGGTGCGGTTCAGGCGCCCGCCGGACGGGACGCTGTAGCGCATGTGGGAGGGCAGATCGCTCACGTCCAGCGTCTCCCCCTCGACCATGACCATCAGGCGCTGAATCAGGTTTTCCAGCTCCCTCACGTTGCCCGGCCAGCTGTAGTTGACCAAAACCCGCAGCGCGCCCGAGGTGAAATCCGCCCGGGACCGGTCGAGCTCCAGGGCGTACTTGCCGATGAAGTGCCGCGCCAGCAGCAGCACGTCCTCCCCGCGCTCGCGCAGCGGCGGGACGTCTATGTTGATCACGTTCAGCCGGTAGTAGAGGTCCTCGCGGAAGTGGCCCCGCTCCACCAGCACGCGCAGGTTCTTGTTCGTGGCGGTGAGGATGCGGATATCAATCTTCCGGCTCTTGGCCGAACCGACCATGGAGACCTCTTTGTCCTGCAGCACCCGCAACAGCTTCACCTGCATGGCCAGGGAGGTCTCGCTTATCTCGTCCAGGAAGATGGTGCCGCCCTCGGCGGTCTGGAAGAACCCGGCCCTGGACTGGTTGGCCCCCGTAAAGGCCCCCTTGACGTACCCGAAGAGCTCGCTCTCCAGGAGCCCCTCGGGTATGCCGCCGCAGTTGACCGGCACGAAGGGGGCCTGCGCCCGCGAGCCGTGGTAGTGGATGGCCCGGGAGACGAGCTCCTTGCCGGTGCCGGACTCCCCGGTGATGAGCACGGTGGCCGAGGTCCCGGCGGCCTTTCCTATCGCCCCAAAAACCTTCTTCATGACCTTGGATTCGCCCACGATGCCGTAGTCGTCGTGGGACACGAGGCGGCGGCGCCGGAAGGCCGCCCGACGGAGGCTCAGCTTCTCCAGGGACCGCCCCACCGCGGCGAAGAGCTCCTCGTCGGTGAAGGGCTTGGGCAGGTACTCCTCCGCCCCGGTCTTGATGGCCTCCACCGCGCCCTCCACCGTCGCGTACCCGGTAATCATCATCACCTCGGTGTCGCGGTTGTTCTCACGCACGTGGCGCACCAGCTCCAGCCCGGACACGTTGGGCATGCGCAGGTCCGTTATCAGGAGGTCCACCGCGGTTCCGTCGAGGAGACGAATGGCCTCGGCCACGCTGCCGGCGGTGAAAACCCGGTACCCCTCGGCCGTCAGGGTACGCCTGAGCATCTCCAGGGTTTCCGGGGAATCGTCAACGACCAGAATCCTTTCTTTGGCCATAGGTCGGTGCTCACTTCCTCGTTGTCGGTATGGGGTGCAAGGTTCACGCGGGTCATTCCGGGAAGGTACTCGAAACGAAGCAACGCCTCCCACGTAACTGCGACGGCGCAGCCGTAAAAATGAAACGGCCCGGCCCCGGGGTCAAGGACGCCCCTCCCACTGGTTCTCCACCCCGAAGGGCATCGCCGCTATGGGGAGGGCGATGATGAAACGGCTCCCGCGGCCCAACTCGCTATGGACCTTTATCCCGCCTCCGTGCGAGGTGATGATGCCGTGCACGACCGGCAGGCCGAGCCCCGTTCCGTGCCCCACCTCCTTGGTGGTGAAGAAGGGGATGAAGATTTTCTTCACCGTCTCCCGTGACATCCCCGTGCCCGCGTCCTCGATGTCGAGGTAGACGGAATCGGCGTCCGCGTAGGTCGCCACGGTGAGCTTCCCCCCGTCCGGCATGGCCTGGACGGCGTTGACCACGATGTTCACCACCACCTGCAGGAGCTGCGAGGGATCGGCGGTAATCAGGGGAAGATTGGGGGCGAACCGCTTGACCACCCGGATCCCCTGCTTCTCGCACCGTGAATCCAGGAGGAAGAGCCCCTCTTCGGCGACGGCGGACAGGTTGACCTCGGACTTCTGGGTGGGCATCTGCCGGCTGAAGATGAGGAGCTTTTTGACGATTTCGCGGGCGTGCAGGGTGGAGTTGATGATGCGCTCCAGGTCGCCTCCCACGGCGTTGGGCAAGTCGGGGGCCTTTTTCGAGAGCTGGGCGAAACCGAGGATGGAGGTCAGCGGCTCGTTGAGCTCGTGGGCGACCCCCGCTCCGAGCTGCCCGATGGTGGCCAGGCGGTCGGCGTGCCGCAACTGCTCCTCCAGCACGCGCTTGTCCTCCTCGGTCCGACGACGCTCGAGAATTATGGAGATGTGCTGGGCGATGCTGTCTATGAGGTTGTGCTCCTCTTCGAGGAAGAGCGCCGTCTCCAGCACGTCCTCCCCGCCCGAGTAGACCAGCTCGACGAAGCCCCGTTCCTCGTCGCCGCACACGATGTCCGAGCGAAGGGAGCTCCCCTGGTCGTTGAAGTTCGAGCTCTCGTAGCTCCGTTTGTCCACCACCAGCCGGGCGGAAGCCATGTCCGGGTACTGCCAGGCGGGCGGCATCAGCTCGACTATCCCCTGTAACAGATCGTCCAGCATGACGCCCTGCTGCTGGACGAGCTCGTCTATCTCGTAGAGGCAGGAGAGCTCCTTGACGCGCTCGCGCAGGGCGTACTGGGCGCGGCGGTCACTCACGGCCACGCCCAGGGCCTCGGCCAGCCCCTCGTAAAACTCGATGGTGGAGGGGGTGAAGAAATTCACCCGGCGGCTCTTGAGCTGCAGAAGACCCCGGCTCTCCTCCTCCAGCTCGAAGGGGATGAAGGCCACGGACTGATAGCCCCCCGTCAGCTCCCGCAGCTCCTCTACGGTCAGCTCCGAAAAGACCGGCGGGCACTTCAACGGTTGGTCCGTGTTCCCGATCCAGAAGCTGCCCCCGGCGCTGATGCAATCGGTGGCGGGGTCCACGTGACGGCACATCACCGCACCGCAGAGTTTCTCGATCCACGAGTCATTGTCTACGCAGGGGATCGTCCTGCCTGAGCACTTCAGCACCGGCGAGAGCTTTTCGCAGGAGTAATTCTCCCCTTCGCCGTCGGTCGCCTCCCAGCGGTAGTGCAGGTCCCCGTCCCGCATCCGCAGCTCGATGCCGTCGCAGTGCGAGAACTCCAACAGCATCCGGGACACCTCCCGGAGGAAGTCCGCGCGGGGTGTGCCCAGGTTGGCGTAGTGGAGGATGCGCCGCGACAGGATGCAGAAGTCGGTCGCCAGCTTGACCGCTGTTTCCCGGATAGACTGGAGGTTGATGACGGTTTTCTTCATCTTTCCTGGACTATCCTTGCCGGCCAGGATTCTAGCTGAAAAACGAAATTAATACCAAAATTAGACCCAGGTTCGCCGATACCGGTGAAACCTCTCGCCAAGCTTATTCCAAGAAACGTGCCAGCGGTCACATAGCCCGTAAAACGGCTTGGCTACACGCCGTCGGGCACCCGTGACCCGGCTGAACGAAGGGCCGGTGCGCGTACCGACCCCGAACGGCTTCCTCATCCCCCCTCCCCCCTTTGAGGGGAGGCTCGCCTACAGACCGGGGAGAGGGGTGTAGCTACTGCGCAAGGTTTCCAGAACCGCCCCGTCCTCCGAGCGGATGACGACCTCCAGGGGCGTCTTCCCCGGCAGGGAGTGGGTGGCGCAGGCCAGACAGGGGTCGTAGGCGCGGAAGGCCATCTCCACCTGGTTCAAGAGGCCGTCGTCCACCTTTCCGCCCTTGATGAGCCCCCGGGCCGCCTTCTCGATGGACATGCACATGGCGGCGGAGTTGTTCACCGTGGCCACGATGAGGTTGGCCTTTTTAATGATTCCCCGCTCGTCGGTCTCGTAGTGGTGGAAAAGGGTGCCCCGCGGGGCCTCCACCACGCCCACCCCGGAGGTGGGGATCTCGGTGGGCAGGGTGCGGACGTTGGGGTCGAGAATCTCCTCGTCGGTGGCCAGCTCCAGCAGCCGCTCGGCGGCGTACAGAAGCTCGATCAGCCGCGCCCAGTGGTAAGCCAGGGTGTTGTGGGCCGGCTTGCCGCCGAAAGCCTCGTAGAGCTTCTCGTACTCGCCCTGGGCCAGGGGTGTGGCCATGCCGTCGGCCGCGTTCAGGCGCGCCAGTGGGGCGACCCGATACACGCCCGAGTCCTTGCCGTCCACGAAGCCCTTCCAGCCCACGTTCTTCAGGTACGGGAACTTGATGTAGCTCCAGGGCTCCACGTGTTCGGCGATGTGGTCCAGGTACTCGCGGGGCTTGAATTTTGCGAACTCGGCGCCCGAGGGGTCCACGACGCGGATATCGCCGTCGTAGAAGTTCACCCGGTTTTGGGAATCCACCAGCCCCATGTAGTAGGTCTCATGGCGGTACAAGTCGCCGACGATGACGTCCACGTAGTCCTTGTCGGCCAGAACGATGTCGGCGAAGGCCCCCAGGGTGAACTGGGCGAACTCTACGGCGTCCTTCCCGGTCTGGATGTACTCCCGGCGGTCTTCGGGGGTGACGCCCTTGGAGACGCCGCCCGGCAGGTTGCACACCGGGTGGATGACCCGCCCGCCCTGCTTGGCGATGATTTCGCGCAGGCGCTTGCGCATGCCGATGACGGTCCTGCCGGCGTCGAGCCCGACCTTCTCGAGGACGCCGAGTATGTTGCGCAGACCTTTGGGCGCCGCGGGACCGACGATGAAATCGGGGCCGCCGAGGAAGAAGAAGTGCAGGGCGTGGTCTTCGGCCATGAAGGCCGAGTTCACCAGCTCCCGGATTTTCCTGGCCGCCGGCGGGGGCTCGACCTTGTAGAGGTCGTCCAGCGTCTTGCCCGAGGCCATATGGTGGGCCGTGGGGCAGACGCCGCAGATTTTCGGCGTTATCCGCGGCATCTCCTCGGCCGGGCGCCCCTCGGAAAACTTTTCGAAGCCCCGGAGCTCGGGAACCTGCAGGAAGGCCCGGTCCACATCGCCCCGGTCGTCGAGGAAGATCTCTATCTTGCCGTGACCCTCCAGACGGGTGATCGGATCAATGGTTATCTTCTGAGCCATGGCGCGGCCTTTATTTAGGTTGATAAGTTCTTCCGCTTCATGTGCGAGGAGGGCAGGCTGTAGAAGTAGAAGAGCCCCGCCGGGTCGTCAATCTGCCCGATGAGCCGCCCGACCTCCTCGTCGGTCATCTTCTCCTCGCCCTCCAGGCCCGCGATGGAGGCCACGAAGGAGAGGATTTTCGCCCCCTGGTCCCGCACGCCCGGTGTGGGGCCGAAGCAACCGCGGCAGGGCATGTTGGCGTTGATGCAGCGCTCGCCGCAGCCGGAGCGGGTGGCCGGCCCGTGACAGATGAGCCCCTGGGCCAGATAGCACTTCTCGGGGTCCGCCAGAATCTGGTGCGGACGCTTGAACTCCGCCAGGGAGACCTTCTCAGGCTTGGAGTCGTTCAGGGGGCAGGTGTCGCAGAGCGACTTGTCCGGGGCCAGCACGGCGCCCTTCTCGGGCAGCTTCCCCTCCAGGATGGCGGTGACCGCCCCGAGGATCAGGTCGGGCGGCGGGGCGCAACCCGGCAGGTAGTAGTCCACGTCTATCACCTGGTCCAGGGTCCGGACCGTGTCGTGGAACTCGGGCAGGGTGAGCTCCTTGCCGTCAACGGTGCTCCTCGTCTGCGGGAGGACGCCCCGGGGGTTGGCGTTGGAGGGGGCTTCCAGGTACACCCGCTCGAAGATGGTCCGGCGGTCGTGGAAGTTGGCCAGGCCGGGTATGCCGCCCAGATGGGCGCAGGTGCCGAAGGCCACGACCAGCCCCGATTTCCTCCGCAGGAGCTCGACCATCTCCTCCTGCTCCGAGGTGCGGACGGCGCCGTTGATGAAGCTGACCGCAACCTCCCCGTCGGCGAGGGCCTCCACGTCCGATTTCTTGAAATCCAGCGCCACGGGCCAGAAGACGATGTCCACCGCGCCGACCACCGTGAGGATGTCCTCGGCGAGGTCCACCACCGCCTCCTCGCACCCGCCACAGGAGGCGCACCAGTAAAACGCCACTTTGGGCTTCGGGCCCGCATCAGGCTTCACCATCGTTCATCTCCTTTGAGGCCCCAGTTGGGCCATCCTCGCGGTGAAGTCGCCCACCAGCTTCGCGAGCTTCGCCGACTCGCCCGTGGAAACCCACTCCAGGGTCAGCCGGGAGGGCAGGACGCCCAACTGACCGAGCGTTTTCTTGAGGAGCAAAATCCGCCGGCGGGTCTTGTAGTTACCGTCGTGCTCGCACTCGTCGGGCGGGCATCCGGCCACGAAGACGCCCCAGGCGCCCCGGGAGAAGGCCTCCAGAATCAGCTCGGGGTCCAGCCGTCCGGTGCACATCGTGATGATGGGCTCGGAAACGGTTCCGGACTCCTCCAGCCGGGAGAGCTGGAGGCCCGGGTAGGTTGACCAGTTGCAGCTGAAGACCAGGACCTTCGGCTGCACGCTTTTATCCTCGGCCGCAGGTTTACCTTCGGTAGTGGTCACGCCCACCCTACACCTCCTCCAGGAACGCCCGGATCGTCTCGGAGAGCTCACCCCGGGTGACGCCGAACCCCTCGACCATGACAATCGCGTTCGAGGGGCAGGTGGCCGCGCAGACGCCGCAGCCCTCACATTTGATGACGTCTACCCTCTTCCCCTCCTCGTCGAAGCTGATCGCCTCGTTCTTGCATATCGCCTGGCAAACCCGGCATCTGCTGCACAGATCGTCGTCGGTGCGGGCCGCCAGGCCCCGGAAATCGAACCCCGCGTCGAGGAAGTCGGCCTTGGCGTCGGTGAAGATTTCGGTGAGTGAAACCTTGGCCGAGCAGCTCCGCTCACAGTTCTTGCAGTAGAAACACTGGACGATTTTCTCCACCATGTCCCCATCGGGCTCCAGGGCGTATGTAAGGAGGCCGTAGATCAACAGGAGCTTGCCCCGCGGCGTGTCGGTCTCGAAGGCGCCCGACTTGTAGAGGTGGCAGAGCTCGTAACAGTAGCCGCAGCGGATGCAGACGCTGAGTTCCGTCATCCAGTTCTGTAATCGCTTGTATACCGCGCCCATGACGTCTCCTATCCCACCGGATATCCAAGCCTGATCGCCGTCACCCGTCCGTCGGCGGCGCCACTCGGATTGTGGTGGTTGATGATGTATCCAGAATTAATCACGTTCCAAATAAAACTCAGCGGGTGTGGTTCAGACGGTTACTCAACTCCCGAGCCCCACAGACCCCTACTGCAAAGCCTCCCAGATGAGGTCTAACAGGTTCCTGACATTTATTTCGACTCCCGCGGACACGGCTGCGTTGCCCAGGTTGAACTCACACGTGGGACACAGGGTGACCAGGTTCTCCACCCCGAGCTCGCCGGCCTGACGAATCCTCTTTTCAGCCAGCCTTGTGGAAAGCGGGTTGTCGGTTACGAGCACGCCGCCGCCGCCGCCGCAGCACTCAGCTCCCATACGGTTTGTCGGGAACTCGACCAGCTCTACACCGATCCGGCTCATGATATCGCGTGGCTCCTCCACCATCCTCATGCCCCGGCAGACATTACAAGGGTCATGGTAGGTCGTTTTCACCCCGAGATTCTTGACGGCAGCGTCGGGAAGCCTCTTGTAGATCTCATCTATCACGTAGATAGGTTCGAGCTCGGGGTATGCGTTTCTGATGAAGAAAACGCACGTGGTGCAGAGGCAGATGAACCTCTTGTACGGGAATCTCTCCTTGAACCTCTTTTTGTGCTCGGCTAAACCATCCTTATAGCCCAGGACCCCGAACGGCATCCCGCAGCAAATTTCGTCCTCCACGACGGTAGGCTTTATGCCGAGTTTTTTGAGTATCTCGAGGTAACGCTCGGCATCATCGCTCCTTTCCAGGAGGCGGCATCCGAGCAGCACCGGGACCTCGCCCTCCTCTGCGTGCGCCTTTAACGTCTTTCCGAATATGTTGCCGCTCTCTTTGATTGTATCCAGAAGCTTTTCATGAGCAGTGTAAGTGAATCCGGCATCCTTCAGGTCCGCTCTGGCGGCGGTCAAGATATCCGGCACGGACACGTTGGCCGAGCATCTCTCGACACAGTCCCTGCAGTAGGTACACTGGTATATCTTTAGGGCGACGTACTCCGAGGGCTCGAGCTCGCCCGTGAGAAGCCCGTAAGCGAGCACCAGTTTCCCCCTTGCTCCGTCCACCTCCCAACCCTGATCCTTGAAGACAGGGCAACCCTCGAAGCAGTAGGCGCAACGTATACAAATGTTCAGCTCTTTTTCCCAGTCCTTCAGGTACTTTTTCTGCACGCCATCACCTGCTTTCTACGGGATACCTGAGTTCTGTTGCCGTCAGCCAATCGTCGGGGGCATCAAAGAGCTTGTGGGGGTTGAGGATGTTGTTGGGGTCGAAAACCCGCTTGATGGCCCGCATCAGCTCCAGGCTGTCGGCCTTCTCCAGCTTGAAGGCGGGCGCCTTCGACAGACCGATTCCGTGCTCGGCCGAAGTGGTGCCGCCCACGGAGTTGACGTACTCGTAGATTTCGGCCACGGCGCGCTTGGCGTCTTCCCATTGGCTCTTCTTCGTCGGGTCCATGAGGATCTTGGCGTGCATGCATCCCGAGCCGCAGTGACCGTAGGCGGTCATGATCACGTTGTACCGGTCGCCTACCTCGTGTATCTTTCCGGCCATCTCGGCCATCTTGGAATAGGGCACCGCCATGTCGTCGGCCAGGGAGGTGCAGGCGTAACCTTTCTTGTAGCGCGACAGCGACGCAAACAGCTTTTTCCTACCGGCGAAGATCCGGCTTCGTTCATCGGGGTCGCAACTCGTCTCGATGTTGAAGCCGTTGTGCTTCTCACATGCAGCCTTTATAGCGTCGAGCTCCCCGTCAACCGTCACCTGCAACATACCGTCGGCCTCGAAGAGGATGATTGCCTCCACATCGGGGAGACCCAACTTCAGTGTCTCGTTGACCGCCGTGATTGCGACGTTGTCCATCAATTCGATCATGGAAGCCGAGCATCTGCTGCAGATGATCTCGGTGATGGCGTGGCCGGCGTCTTCGAGCCTGTTGTAACATGCGATACCGAGGCAGCGGTATTTCGGGATGGGGACGATTTTCAGTGTGGCCTCGACGATCACGGCCAGGGTTCCCTCGGAACCGACTATCAGGCGCGCGAGCTGATACCCGGTGGCTTCCACGTGGGTGAGTGTGCCCATATCAACCAGCTTGCCGGACGCCAACACGACCTTCAACCCGAGGACCGAGTCGCGGGTCGCCCCGTATTTGACGGAGCGGACGCCGCTGGCGTTGTTGGCTATCTCGCCGCCGATGGTGGCGATCCGGCTCGAAGCCGGTGCCGGCGGATACATGAATCCGTAGGGCTTCAGCGCCCGGTTCAGGTCGTCGTCCACCACCCCGGCCTCAACACGGCAGAGCATATCCTGGGGCCGGATTTCCAGGATGTGATTCATCCGTTTCATGTCGAGGACGATTCCGCCGTCGATAGGGACGGCCTGACCCGACATGCCGCTTCCGGCCCCGCGGGGCACGACCGGAATCTCCCACGAGTTGGCGTAGCGAAGGATATCCTGGATCTCATCTATGTTACCGGGCATGAGGACGATATCGGGTCTCGCGAAATGCACCGATGCATCGGAGCCGTAGACGTACAGATCGGCCGGACTGGTGCGCGCATTCTCTCTACCGACTATTTGCTGAAACCGTTCCACGTCCTTGGGATTCATGGATGCTCCTTAGCGAAAGCAAATACTCATCCATCCTTTGTGTGAATAAATTCACACTAGGTTTGCACAAAAAAAACCACATAAAACAAAGGTAATGTCACTTAAACAAAACCCGAGAGGTTAGTCAATACGTCACCATTTAAATATACAAATTCTCAATTGGCATCCAAACAACGTCCCAAACCTGCGCCAAGAACGTGACGAGCCGGCCAACCCCGAAGGGAGACCGACTCGTCAGTTTTGGCAGGACCCCGGTTTCTTTACCTAAATCTCGGCCACGGCGATGGCCGCCATGTTCACCACGTCGTCCACCTCACAGCTGTGGGGTAGGATGTGGGCGGATTTATTCAGCCCCATCAGGATCGGCCCGATGGCCTCGGCGCCGCCGAGCTTCGAGCACAACTTGTAGGCGATGTTGGCCGATTGCAGGTCCGGGAAGATCAAGACGTTCGCCCCACCTCGCAGGTCGGCGAAGGGGTAGGTGCTCTCGAGGAGCTCGGGCATCACCGCCGTGTCCGCCTGCATCTCCCCGTCAATCTTCAGGTCGGGGACAGCCCTCTTGACAATCTCCACTGCCCGCTTCACCTTGAGGGTTTTCTCGTGGGCCACGCTACCGAAGTTGGAGAAGGAGAGCATGGCGATACGAGGTTCGTAGCCGAGCTTCTTGACATACTTGGCGGTGAGCTGGGCGATGCCCGCCAACTCCTCGGCGCTGGGATCAATGTTCACGGTGGTGTCGGCGAAGAAAAACACCTTCTCTTTGAAGATGAGCATGAACATGCTGGCCACGATACCGAATCCGTCATCGGTGCCGATGACCCTGATGGCCGGACGGATCGTCTCCGGATAGTAGGTGGTTATCCCCGTCAGCACGCTGTCGGCGTCGCCCATCCGGACCATCATCGGCCCGTACACACGCCCCAGCTGCAACAACTCTCGGCAGTGGGCCAGGGCTCTGCCCTTCCGCTGCCGGAGCTTGAAATACTCCTCGGCGTAGGAGTCCAGATTGGGGGATTCGGGCGGGTTGATGATTTCCACGTCCCCCAGGTCCAGGCCCAGCTCACGGATGTGTTCCTCGATGACGGAGCGCCGGCCGAGGAGGATGGGCCTGGCGATTCCCTCGCCCACGATGATGGCGCTGGCGCGCAGGATGCGGTCGTCCTCGCCCTCGGGCAAAACCAGGCGGGCGGGATGTTTACGGGCCTTGTGAATCACGAGGCGCATGATCTCGCGGCTCTTGCCCAGACGGGCTTCGAGCCGTTCTTTATACTCGTCAATATCCAGCTTGACCCGGGCGACGCCGGACTCCAAAGCCGCCTGGGCGACGGCGGAGGCCTCCCAGATGAGCACGCGGTAATCGAAGGGCTTGGGGATGAGGTACTCCCGCCCGAAGCTCAGCCGCTCGACGCCGTAGGCCTTGCAGACCGAATCGGGCACGTCCTCCTTGGCCAGGTCGGCCAGGGCCTTGGTGGCGGCGTGCTTCATGGCCTCGTTGATGTCGGTGGCGCGGGCGTCCAGGGCACCGCGGAAGATGAACGGGAACCCCAGGACGTTGTTCACCTGGTTCGGATAGTCGGAGCGGCCGGTGGCCATGATTACGTCGTCGCGGGCCGCCTTCGCGTCCGGGTAGGTTATCTCGGGGTCCGGGTTGGCCATGGCGAAGATGATCGGATCGGAGGCCATGGACCGCACCATGTCCTGGGTCACCAGCCCGGCGGTGGAGAGGCCCAGGAAGACGTCCGCCCCCTCCATGGCGTCGGCGAGGGTGCGCCGGTCGGTCTCAACGGCGAACTGCTCCTTGTACGGGTTCATCCCCTCCTTGCGACCGGCGTAGATGACCCCCTTCGAGTCGAGAAGGAGGATCTTCGCCGGGTCCACCCCGAGGGTGATGTAGTACTTGGTGCAGGCGATACCGGCGGCCCCGGCGCCCGAGACCACGAGCCGGACCTGGCCGATGTCCTTCCCGTTGAGCTCCAGGGCGTTCAGGAGCGCCGCTCCTGAGATGATGGCCGTCCCGTGCTGGTCGTCGTGGAAGACCGGGATGCTCATCCGCTTCTTCAGCTCCTCCTCGATGACGAAGCAGTCGGGGGCGGCGATGTCCTCCAGGTTGATCCCCCCGAAGGTCGGCTCGAGCATCTCCACGGTGCGGATGATCTCTTCGGGGTTCTTGGAGTCAACCTCCAGATCGAAGACGTCAATGTCGGCGAAGCGCTTGAAGAGGACGCCCTTGCCCTCCATCACCGGCTTCCCCGCGGCGGGGCCGATGTCGCCCAGCCCGAGTACCGCCGTGCCGTTCGAGACGACGGCCACCAGGTTGCCCTTCGCCGTGTAGTCGTAGACCTTCTCCGGCTCCTTTTCAATATCCAGGCACGGTATCGCCACCCCGGGGGTGTACGCCAGGGACAGGTCGCGCTGAGTCCGGCAGCGCTTGGTGGAAACGACCTCTATCTTGCCGGCCCTGCCCCGGCTGTGGTACTCGAGAGCCTCCTCGCGGCTGATGGCCATCGGTTCCTCCAATTAAAAGGCACAGGGTACGCCCTGCGCCGGTTACTCTTCCGCCGTCCCCGGAATTCGGGAAACGAAAAAAACACACCCTCCCGAGCGGCTCGCCGTCGGTCCGGGTGTCGAGAGTGAAACGTAAAGCTTTCTGTACCCCGCAGACCGGGATTTCATCTTCGACCCAACTGGATGAAAGTACTCAGGTGTAAGGCCGACTGGGGCGCAAACCGCCGATTTAACACTTTAAACGATCGAGTCCCGTTCCCTCGACCCCGCCGTCAGGAGCTCGCACGAGTCCGTCTGAAGGCCGGTGCGGAACCCGCCCACACGATCCCGCCGTCAGGAAGGTTTGCCGTCGGGGATGAGGGGCACGGTGATGCTCCCGTCCACGAGGAAGAGCACCTTCGCGTCGGGCCCCCTGGCGCAAAGGGCCTCGTCCACCGCCGCCTGCAACGTGGCGAAGGGGCGCATGAGGCACTTGTGCACCACGTCGTCGGGGAGCTCGGTGACCGCCCACATCTCCGCCCAGAGGCCGATTTCCGCCATCTTGGCCGCCTTGTGGTACCCCAGGACGTAGCCCCGCTCGATGCGGGCCAGCACCTCTTTCGGGGTGGAGCAGGAGCTCAGGAGCTCGTAGAACGTCTCGTGGCCGATTCCGGTGCGACACTTGGACACCAGGATGAGTATACCCCCCTCGGCCAGGGCCAGCTTGCCGTTGTCCAGGGCCTTCTGGGACTGGTAGAGGTCCACGTCCATGGGGTATGGAGCGACGCTGACCACCACGTCGGCCTTGGCGGGAATCTCTACGCAGAAGACCTCGTTGGCCCGTTCGATGGCGGCGTAGAAGGATTCGTGGATGTGCCCGGCGGTGGCGGCGTATATTTTGCGGTCGCGGTCCAGGACGGTCTGGATGGAGAAAATCGGTTTTTCGGCGATGACCTTCAGGGCGTCAATCATGTCCTCGTGGACCGGGTTGCCGTCGAGGGCCAGCGCCTGAGCCCGGATATTCATAGCGAATTTGTGGTTCTGTTCGATTGTCAGGTAAGACGCGATGCCCGGCAGGAAGGCCTTGCGGCCGCCCGTGTAGCCGCCGAAGTAGTGGGGCTCGACGGAACCGATGATGACCAGCCGGTCCGCCTCCACCCCCAGGCGGTTGACCCACATCTCGGTGCCAGACGACGAGGTGCCGATGTGGACCATCTCGGCGTCGGCCTTGGAATCGTGGACGTGGATCCGGTCGCGGAAACGCTCGAGGTGGCGGCCGAAGATGAAGCGGAGCTCCTCCTCGGTGGGACCGCGGTGGACGCCGGTGGCTATGATGAAGGAGGGCTCAATGCCGGCCAGGTCCCCCTCGATTATATCGAGGACCTTGGCGGTGGGGGTGGGCCGCGTGCCGTCGTTGACGATGAAGAGAATCTCTCCGCCGGCGCCGATGAACTCGCCGAAGGGAACGGTGCCGATGGGGTCGGCCAGGGCGCGGCGCAGCGTTTCGAATTCGTCGCCCGAATCAACCTCGTTCGGGTGAACGACACCGGCCAGCCGGTCAGGTTCGAGCGCGACCGTCTGCTCCCCTTTTCCCCAAGGGACCCGAATCTCCACGACCGCCTCGGTGGAAAATCGAAAGAGCTAAACCGGGGGGACACTACGATAGAGCGTCCGGTTTGTCAATGCAAACCGGCGTCCGCCCGGTAAGCCCTCAAACTACTCGAAAACCACGAACCACCTGGACTTGGACTTCGCCGGGTGGAGCCTGAGCCAGAGGTCGTCGGGCAGGTACACCTGCACGTTGCAGAACTGGCAGGGCACCAGGCGGTCCTTGCCGTCCACGACCAGGGCGCCGCCGCACTTGGGGCAGGTGAAGGCCACGGGGCCCGAGACGCCCTCGGGCTGCACCTCGTCGGCGACGCTCAGCGACGCGCCCACCAGGAGCCGGGGGTTGAGGCTCGAAAACCAGCCCGGCGGCGGGGCGGTTTCCACGGTCTCGCCGCACTTGGCGCACGCTAGCGTGCCCGCGTCCGGCTTGAAGGCGGCCTCCGGGAAATCGGTCCCGCATTTCAGGCAGTACGGAACCTGGTTCGCGTACATGAGCGTCGTGTTGAACGTGCCCCAGATGGTCGAGTTGCTGCCCTCGCCCGTCTTGAGCTCCCCGGATTTCTCGTCGTCCAGGATGTCCTTGAAGATGTCTATCCAGTACTCGTGGGGGACATCGAAGTCCGCCTGACAGTGGGCGCAGTGGGCGATCTCCCAGGGCCCGTTGAGCGGGACGGGGTTGTCGCACTTGGGGCACTTGACGCCGCATTCTATGAGGACGTAGTGCAAGGGCTGACCTCCTGACGGGTGAGGGGACACGATTCTATTACTCCGCAGCCCCGTTATCAACCCGGGAAGTTGATTATCTCGCACAAACGAAAGCGACATCCAGGCAGGTTGGATGACGTAGGGGCGGGTCTTCAGACCCGCCCGCGGGCCGACCTAAAGGTCGGCCCCTACGAGGGTGTCTTGTCTCCCTTGATCACGCGTCGGACCGACCGCCCCAAGGAGTTCAATCATTAAACCGGTCGTCCTTTATGTGCAGAGGGGAACCCCTTTACAGCCGTGAGCCCCGGTCCTTTTTTTAGAACTTGAGCTGCAACTGCGCCTTGATCCAGGAGTTGCCGTCCACGTCGGAGTCCTCGGGCATCTGCATGATGTAGTTGAGCTGCAACAGCGCGTAGTGATCCTTGGTGAAGAAGAGGTTGGCGCCGATGGTCAACTGGTTCATGCCGTTGTTGTCCAGGGTGTCATCGGTGTCGTTCATGTCGTAACGGCCGCCGATCTCCACCAAATCGAGGAAGTCGCCGCCCACGGGCAGCCGTCCGAACAGGTCCACGGCCAGGCCCATGACGCCGAAGTCGTCGCCCGCGTCAACGGAGCCGCCGTCGGCGTCCTTGGAGCTGGACACGCCGATGCTCCCGCCGACGTACTCGAGGCCCGCGTAAAAGTAATCGTGGGTGTAGTTGGCGTGGGCGCCGTAGCCCGTGACACCGGTGTAGACATCCGCATCGGTTTCGGGATCCATGTATCCGAGGTCCTGGTCGTTGGCCATGTAGAGGAAGCCGCCCAGGTGGATACCCTTCATGAAGGAACTGTCGGCGTAGACGGAGAAGTTGATGTCGGTGAGGTCGGGGTCGTTCCCCGGGCCCGTTTCTCCGCCCCAGCCGGCTCTGTCGTTCTCCCAGACGCCGAGCTGAAGGTTCAGGTAACTGGTGCCTTTCTCCGCGCCGGCGATATTGAGCCCGGCCACGACGCCCTCTTGGAAATCGGGCGACCAGGCGTCGTGCTGGGGCCGGTCAATGAAGGGCTGCGCCGAGCTGGACAGCATGTAGGTCCAGGAGCCGGCCGGCTTCTGCAGACCGAATCGCAGGTTGAACAGGTCCACCGGCTTGAAGGACAGGTAGAGCTCCTCGAGCTCCCACTGCAGGTATTTCGCGGTGCTGGCGGTGACGCCGGAGACGTAGGTGAAATCGGGGGTGCCGTCGTCATCAATGTCGTAGTCCGTTGTGTCCAGGGAAAGGCCCTTGAAGTGTGCGCGGTCCTTGACCTGCTCGACGAGCTTGAAGGACCAGTAGTCGCCGATGTCGCCGGAAACTTCCAGCTTGGCGCGCTTGAAGTAGAGCTCGCCGAAGGCGTTGCCGTCGGTGACGTTGGTCTGGAGATCGTAGTCCCAACGGAACTGGAAGTAGCCGCCGAGCTTGACCTTGAAGAAGTCGTCGTCGAAGACGGTGACGCCGGCCAGGGCCGTGCCGGCGAAGGTCAGGGCCAGGAGAACGGCAAGTAATTTTCGCACTGTCTTTACCTCCAGGTTGGGGTTTGTTACAGGCAACGGTAGATTCAGGCTTTATGCGACTTTACGGCTACGACGCCGCGGAGCGTGGACGGGCGGTTATCCATCCCCCCGCGGACGCCGCTTCTTCTCTTTCATTCTCGCCAGCTCTTTCGCTATCTCGTGCTTGTGGTGCAGGTGCAGGTGGCTCTCCACCACGAAGAGCACGCTCTCGGCGATGTTGGTGGCGTGGTCGCCGACACGCTCGAGGTTCCGGGCGACGAGGGCCAGCCGCCAGCAGGTTTCGGTCAGCCCGGGCCCGTCGCCCGACTCCCCGTCGCTGCACCCGCCGGACATCCTGCCGAGGAGTATCCGTACCGTCCGGGCGGTCAGGTCGTTGAGCTCCGCGTCGCCGGCGATTACGCGCTTGGCCAGCTCCTCGTCCTCGTCGTTGTAGGCCCGCAGGCTGTCGGCCACCATCTTCCGGGCCATCTCCCCCATGTTCAGAAGCTCCCGGGGCAGCTCTATCACTCCGAGCGTCGCGCAGGCGGCCCCGGACTCGGGCTCACCCTCGGGCGAGGCCAGATAGCGCGCGTGGTTGGCGATGTTCTGCGCGTGGTCGGCGATGCGCTCGAGGTCGCGGTTTATGAGGATGACGGCCACGAGCTGCCTGACGTTCTTGCCCATGGGCTGAAAGAGGGTAATGACGTGGATGGCCTCCTCCAGGTTCCAGGTCTCCATCTGGTTGACGAGGAGCTCGTCCACATCGGCGACCCGGGTCGCTAAATCCACATCCAGGATTTCCAGAGCCTTGAGGGAATCGTCGAGCATGGACCGGGTGAGCTCGGCCATCTCCATCAACCGCGAGCCCAGGGCTTCCAACCGTTTATAAAGCATCGGACACCTCTTTAGCCCCGGCGGGCGTCTTTTTCCGTCCTTGAAACGGATTTTCAGACCTTTAACCGAAGATGCCGCGGAGGTAGTTCTCCGTCCGGTGGTCGGACGGAGAGGTGAAAACTTCGTCGGTCACGCCGAACTCGACCAGCTCTCCCAGCATCAGAAAGGCCGTGTACTGGGAAACGCGGGCCGCCTGCTGCAGGTTGTGGGTGACGATGATGACGGTGTAGTCGTCCTGCAGCTTTTCGATGAGCTCCTCGAGCTTGGCGGTGGAAATGGGGTCCAGGGCGCTGGCCGGCTCATCCAGGAGGAGCACCTCGGGCTCGACCGCCAGGGCGCGGGCGATGCACAGGCGCTGCTGCTGGCCGCCGGATAAGTCGAGGGCCGACCGGTGAAGCTTGTCCCGGACCTCCTCCCACAGGTTCGCGTCCCGCAGGGCCTTCTCCACGGCCTGCTCCAGCGCGGCTCGGCCGCGTTCGCCGTGTATCTTCAAGCCGTAGGCCACGTTCTCGAAGACGCTCTTCGGAAATGGGTTGGGGCGCTGGAAAACCATCCCCACCCGCCGCCGGAGCTCGTAGACGTCGGTTCCCTCCTCGAAGATGTCCCGGCCGTCGAGCCTGATTTTACCCCGAATCCGGCAGCTCGGTGTCAGGTCGTGCATGCGGTTCATCGCGCGCAGGAGGGTGCTCTTCCCGCAGCCCGACGGCCCCATGATGGCGGTGACCGCCTTCTCGGGGATAGCGCAGGTGACGCCCTTGAGGACCTGGGCGTCGTCGAACCAGAGGTCGAGCCCCTCGATGGTAACCTTGGCCACCATCTCCTCCGGTCTGGTTTCCCGATGCGTCAGTTGCACGTCTACCATTTCTTCCCCTTCCTGGCCCGGATGCGGAAGAATATCGCCGCACCGTTGACCAAGAGCACGAGCATCAGAAGGACGAGGGCGGTTCCATAGGCCATGGCCGTCTGCTCGACGGGATGGGTGCCCTCGGTCATCAGGGCGTATATGTGATAGGGCAGCGCCATGACCTTGCTGAAAAGACCGGTGGGCAGCCGTTTTGTGAAGAAGACGGCGGCGGTGAACATGATGGGGGCCGTTTCGCCGGCGGCGCGTCCCACGGCCAGAATCACCCCGGTCAGAATCTGGGAGACGGCCGCGGGGAGCACCACCCGGACGGTGGTGTTCCACCGGGTGGCCCCCAGGGCCAGGGAGGCCTCCCGGAAGCTCATGGGGATGGATTTGAGCGCCTCCTCGGTGGCGCGGATGATGGTGGGCAGGACCATCAGGCCCAGGGTCAGGCTCCCCGCCAGAATACAGGCGCCGAAGCCGAGGAAGTTCACGAAGAGCGCCAGGCCGAACAGGCCGAACACCACCGATGGGACGCCGGAGAGCGAATTGACGCCGACGCGGATCCAGCGACGCAGCTTCCCGTCCCGGGAATACTCGACGAGGTAGATCGCGGCGAAAAGACCCAGGGGCAGGGCGAAGACGATGGAGCCCAGGGACAAAAGGAGGGTTCCGAGGATGGCGGGCCAGATGCCGCCCTCGGTCATCGCCTTGTGCGGCACGTCCGTGAGGAACTCCCAACTGATGACATCGGCGCCCTTGGAGATGATGAAACCGATAACCAGGCCGAGCATGCCCAGGACGATGACTATCGAAACGCCGGACATGGCGAACCAGAAACCCTGCCGGAATTTTCGGGAAAATTTCATCTCTGCAGTTCCTGCCGTCCGCCCCGTATCCGTTCAGCGAGGAGATTGAAGGCCAGGGTTATCACCAGGAGCAGAAGCGCCAGGGCGAAGAGGGCGTGGTAATGGGGCCCTCCCTGCACCGCCTCCCCCATCTCCAGGGCGATGGTCGCCGTCATGGGCCTCAGGGGGGAGAGGGGGTTGATGGTCAGTGCGGCGCCGCCGCCGGCAACCATCAGCACCGTCATCGTCTCACCGATGACGCGTCCGAAGCCCAGGATGACCGCCGAGTAGATGCCCGAACGGGCCGCGGGGACCATGACGCGGCTCACCGTTTCCCAACGGTTGGCGCCCATCGCCAGGGAGGCCTCTTTGAGATCGTGGGGCACGGCGGAGATGGCGTCCTCGGCCAGGCTGGTGATGGTGGGGAAAGCCATAAATGCCAGGACGATGGAGGCGGAGAGCCCGTTGAGACCGATGGGGATGCCGAACAGGTCCTTGATGAAGGGGGCGACGAGGACCATGCCGATGAACCCGAAGACGACGCTGGGGATGCCCGCCAGGAGCTCGATGAGCGGTTTTATTATTTCTCTGAGCGCCGGCGGGGCGATTTCGGCCAGGAAGACCGCCGCGCCCAGGGAAAGCGGCAGGGCGATGACGAGGGCCAGCAACGTCACCTGGAGCGAGGCCGTCAGCAGGGGGAGGAGACCGAACTGGGGATTAGACACCCATTCCCCGGCCTCGTTCTGCGTCTGGAGGGTCGGGTACCACTGGGTGCCCGTGAAGAACTTAAGGGGGTCGTACTCCCCGAAGAAGGGGCCCGACTCGGTCAACAGGGTCACCAGGATGCCCGCCAGGAAGACGAGGGACAACAGGGCGAAGAATCCCAGCAGCGGCTTCACGACGGTTTCGGAGGTGAATCTGGTCATGTTCTTCGCCCCGTTTTTCTATCCTTGCACGAAAGAAGCGGCCTAGAGGGGGATGAAGCCCTCGTCGGCCACGATCTTCTGTCCCTCTTTGCTCAGGACGAATTTGACCAGGTCGAGCACGGCCTGGGGGGCGCCCTTGGGATAGTAAAGGTTCAAGTCGCGGGCGATCTTGTAGGCCCCGCTGTTGACCGTATCTTCCGAAGGGACCACGCCATCCACGGCCAGGGCCTTGACGGTTTTGTCTACGTAACCCAGGCCGACGTAACCGACGGCGCCCTCGGATCCCGCCACGGCCGTGCGCACGGTGCCGTTGGAGTTCTGGGTGACCGCGCCGGGGACGATGGGCTCCTTGTCCATGACGAGCTCCTCGAAGACCTCGAAGGTTCCGGAGGAGCTGTCGCGGGTGACCGGAACTATCTCGGCATCGGGACCTCCGAGCTGCTTCCAGTTGGTGATCTTGCCGAGGTAGATATCCTTGACCTGCTCGAGGGTGAGGCCGGAGACGGTGTTGGAGGGATGGACGACGATGGCGATGCCGTCGCGGGCGATGACGACCTCGACGGGCTTGACGCCCTTTGCCGCAGCGTCTTCCTTCTCCTTGTCCTTCATCTTCCGGGAGGCCATGGCGACGTCGGTGCGTCCGTCAATGAGGGCGGTGATGCCGTCGCCGGAGCCGGTGCCGGAGACCTCGAGGTCCGCCGCCTCGTACACCTCGGCCACGCTCTGCATGATGGGGGTCACGGTGGTGGAGCCGTTCACGCTGAGGGTGACGACCTCCGACGGCTCACCGTTCTCTTCCCCGCCGCAACCGGCGAGGGCCCCCACGATAATGAGGGTTAAAGCGGTGGGGATTGTGCTATACTTGCGCATGCAAGCCTCCTTGTAGAGTTCTTTCCGGTCTTGGACGACTGAGGGAACTTCCAGGGGGTCGGGCATTCAGGTGGCGGCCTGGATGCCCTCTTTCAATGTGCCCCGATGTTGGGAAACTCTTGTCCCGGGCACTTCTCCGGTTGATTGGCGGATCAACCGAACACTCGCAAAAAAAGGGAGCACCAAAGAACGGTGTTCCCTTCGTTCAGCACGGCGTCACGGAAAAAGAGCCTCCACCGCCGTCGTAGTGGAAGCCGAGCATGTCGTGGATCAGTTTCTGGTGACGGCAGGCGACGTGGATGGAGCGGATGACGAGTCGCCGGGAGCTGACCCGGCTGGGTTTGTTGTAGGTGAATTCGCCGTGGTACACGTTTCTCGGGCTCAGGTGCATCGTTTTTTCTTCGTCCGGCTTTGTTTATTTCACCCGCGAATCACTTTTCCCATTTACACCCTAACATAGGGGGTTTTGTCAAGTCAACTTTTTTTTACACTCGGCGCATATCTTAAAATATCAATCAGATAAGAAGCGCAGACCCGATCTGCAGGCGCACCGAAGGTGTACGTCTTGCGTAACTTTCCGCATTTCAACCGGATAAAATTGCAGTTGAGCTTCCCGAGCACGATCCCCACACCGACCGGACAGGCGAGAACCGCATCGCCGCGGCACCCCCTTGACGGGGTGTGAAACCCGGACTATTAAAGGGGTGGGTAAATCGGGGGAACCCGCCGGCGGTCTTGCGAGTGAACGAATCGGACGCGGTGGGCCGGGAGGTCGTGACCATGTCGAAAAGAGCACTCTTGACCGTGTCGGCGATTCTGCTCGCGCTCCCGGCAGTGCGGGCGGCCGACGAATGGGCGGGGGCCGACCTGGTGATTAAGGTGGACACCGAGTACGCACCAGCCACGGCTGGGGCCACGTCCTGCGCTGCCAGGTGCGGGACGTGCTGAAGGGCGACTTCGAAGCCGGGGAAATCGCCCTCAACGTCTGGGCCTCCTTCGACGACTTCTACCCCTTCGCCCGGCACCGGGGGATCATCCTCGGCTTCGTCTTCTACGGCGAGGAGAACCCCTACGGCGGCTTCAAGGACTCGCGTAACTGGTGGCAACTGGCGAGCATCGGCAACGGCGAGGAGGAGCCGCTGGTCGGGGACAGGGAAGAGCCCCCGGGAACCGGCGATTAGCGATGGCCGACCCACAGACCGAACTTCCGACTCGTCAACCCCGACGACGACCGGGAGCTGGTCCTGGGACCCTACACCGGGGCGGCGACGGAGCACACGCGGATTCCATTCTGTCGAGGCGTCTGCGGACGGGCCGCCGCCCAGCGCCGGACCGTCGTCGTCGGCGACGTGACCCGGGAAAGCAATTACCTGGCCTGCAGCGCGGCGACGAAGGCCGAGATAGTGGCCCCAATCTTCCACTCCGGCGTCATGGTGGGCCAGATAGACATAGACTCCCACACCTCCGATCCCTTCACCCCCCGGGACCGGGAGCTGCAGGGCGCCCTCCGACCCCTGGTCGCTCCCCTGCTGCATCCGTAAAACTGCACGACCCGGCGCAGAACCCCCCTTCCGTGATACGGGGAAGAACCGGCGGACCCATCGGTCCGCTTATACGTTATGACCGGAGGACGACCTCACCCGGGCCGCTCGACCGGCGAGCAACCATTTTGCTGCGTCAGAACGCCCGACTTCCGCTCCACCGAGCGGGCGTTCACCCGGCTAACGGCGGCGACTCTATTCCGCAACTTGCGCATTTACAAGATGATACGAACCAGCGTCTCGCCGCGGACCGACGGCCCTCCGGCCCGGAACGATATTTGCTTTTATTGATAGACACCGCAGCCGACCCCGGAGAGGGACATGATGGTTTCCCGCTACGCACAGCTCATCATCGCCTTGATAACGACCGTCATGGCCGGCCGGGGCCTCACCGATTCGGGGTACCCCGTCGCGGACAACTTCGACGGGGCGCGGTCCATCGCGGCCGTAGACCTGGACTCCGACGGCGACCTGGACATCCTCGGCGCCGCCCGGTACGCGGGCGACCTCTTCTGGTGGGAGAACACCGCCGGAACGGGCGCCCGGTGGCTTACCCGCGTGGTGGAGGACGACTTCCCCGGCGCGATGTCGGTCAACGCCGCCGACCTGGACTCCGACGGCGACCCCGACGTCATCGGCGCCTCCTGGGACTCCAGCACGGTCGCCTGGTGGACCAACGACGGCTCCGGCGCGGGCTGGACGCGGTACATCCTGGACGACGACCTGCGGGGCGCCACCTCCGTGTGCGCCGCCGACCTGGACTCCGACGGCGACCTCGACGTCCTCGGCTCCGGCCACCTGGTAGACGAGGTCGTCTGGTGGGAAAACCTGGACGGCCGCGCGTCGGACTGGGCCGAGCACAAGGTGAGCTACTACTGCGAGGGCGTCGACTCCGTCCAGGCGGCCGACCTGGACTCCGACGGCGACCCGGACATCCTCACCGCGTCGTGTACCACGTGCGGAATCGTCTGGTGGGAGAACATAGACGGGGGTTCGGAGTGGACGGGGCACCCGCTGGCCGAAGCCCTGGGTGAGGCGTACTGCGCCTTCGCCGCCGACCTGGACTCCGACGGCGACACGGACATCGTGGGCGCCGGGGTGGGCGAAAACCTGTTGGCCTGGTGGGAGAACGCCGACGGTTCCGGAACGAGCTGGAACCTGCACTCCATCGAGAAGAGCCTGGCCATCTGCGCCGTCCACGCCGCCGACCTCGACGCCGACGGGGACGCCGACATTATCGGGGCCTCGGCCACCGGCAACACCGTGCGGTGGTGGGAGAATGTTGACGGTCGCGGGTCGAGTTGGTACTCGCACACCGTGGACGCTGAATTCAGCGGGGCCTACGCGGTGAACGCCGCCGACCTGGACGGCGACGGGACGGACGATATTGTCGCCGCCGCCATGTCCGGCGACCGCATCCGCTGGTGGAAAGCCGGCGCCGTATCCCTGGTATCCAACGCGAGGTAAGGTAGCCTCCGGTCCGTATATACGCGACGAAGGATGATGCACCTCGAAGCGGTCGGTGAGCTACGGACGGCGGGTCCCGAGGACCCGCCTTTTTTTATATTTTTCCCCAGAACACCCTTGACAGGGGATTAATTATACACTATCGTTGTCACTGTCGGGACAACACTATTTGCGAAGGAAAAACCTGATGGACTACAAGAAGATACACGAGATGCTGAAATACATCGAATTCACCGAGAGTGAGGTCAAGGCCTATCTCGCCCTCCTGCGAAAAGAGAAGTGCACCCCGGCGGAGGTCGGAAAACTGGCCGGGCTGAGCAGGGTGAAGGCCTACGACGTGCTGAACTCCCTGGAGGCCAAGGGGGGGTGCATCCAGCTCAACTCCGGCCGGAAGCTCTACGAAGCGGTGGCTCCCAAAATGCTCCTCGAGGAGGCCCAGAAAAACTTCGCCCAGGAAGCGAAGACGTTCCAGCAAAGCCTGACCGAGGTCGGCGATACCCTGAGCAAGCTCTACCGAAAGGCGAAGAAAGCCGGGGAGAAGATTGATTACGTCAAGGTAATGAAAGACCCTCTCGTAATTCAAGAGGAGCTCACGAGACTGGTTTCTAACGCGAAGGAGGAAATAGTGCTCTTCGCGGTTGACCTCGTCTTGGAGAAGGCACAGGGCGGCGCGAAGAAAAAGATGATGGAGGAATCTTTAATAAAATACAAAGCCGAGTTTACCGAAGCGCTACAAAAAAGAAAGGTGAAGTTTCATTCAATAGCGGGGCTCGGGAAGCTGAACCACAGCCTGGTAAACGTCATTACAAACGTTTACAGGGACTACGATAACGTTGATGTAAAAATCATTGACGAGGTGCCGGGCAAGGTTCTGGTAATTGACGGACGCGAGATACTGCTCGGCTTGAAGAGCGAATTAGCCAGCGGCTACGGTCTGCTGGCACTTCATCTCAGGGACAGGGGGCTGGCCGAGGTGCTCAAACGGGCCTTTTATGCCTACTTCGATTCGGCGCCGTCTGTAAAAGACATGGATATAGAAGTTCTTTTGAGGGAGAAAAGGATAGTACTGGTAAACGAAGTCATCGGAGGTAAACACTAGTTCGCCCGGGGACGCTGGAAATCGCGCCAGAAAAAAGAGGTGGTTGTGCATATCTACCTGGTCCTCGGCGAGCGCCTGGTCGTGAGCCGGTGAATCACGGTCAGCTCGGGATGGAAAACCCATCTCGGGTCTCGTTACGGTGAGGTAGAGATACCTCATAATAGAGGTGAGAAAGCCATGCGTAAGATACTAACGATGCTAGTGGTGGTCCTGGTGCCCGTCGTCGCGGTGGACAGGATTCCCTATTCCATCCCCCCCGACTGGACGAGCGAGGACGGGGCCTCGACGCACTGGATCGTCCTCGGCGACTTTAACGGGGACGGCTGGGTGACGCAGACCGGCGAGACGAGCACCGGCGACGGTCACTGTAAGGTGTTCAACCTCGACCACATTCCGGCGCGCGACATTGCCGAGGTGCGCGTCAACGGACGGGTCCTCGGTCTCGACGAGTACTGCGAGGACCCGCACGACGGATGGATCGCCCTGGGCGCGGCCCCCGCCGACGGGGCGACCGTCGAGGTGGACTACACCTGGAGCGACCGGCTGGACCTCTACGCCGCCAACAACATCACGGCCACCTACGATTATGACGTGGTGTACTACAACGAGGGGGACGGTCTGTCGGAGGCACCGGGCTGGACCTCGGGATTGGACGAGGGCTCCTACTCCTGCGTCGCCGGGGACCTGGACCTGGACGGCGACCTGGACCTGGTCTGTGGCGGCGATCAGCTTCACGTGTACTACAACGACGGGAACGGCCTCGAGACCACGCCCTCCTGGTCCCACATGTACGACCCCTCCGCCGTGTACGATGGTCTCACACTGGGTGATTACAACGACGACGGCTACCCCGACCTGGCGATGACCGACCAACATGTTCACAACGTCGCGATCTATACCAACGAGGGCGGCGTCCTGACCGACGAGCCCCTGCTGTTTAGACATGAAATGGGCGTATCGACAGATTGGGGGGACTACGACGCGGACGGCGACCTGGACCTGGCCGTAGCCAGCTACGGGTCCTACGTTCGGGTCTATGAGAACGTAAACGGCGTCATCCAGACGACGCCGATTTGGAAGAACGACCCACCCCCCGGAAGATGCCAGGTGGCACTCTGGGGCGACGTTAACGATGACGGCATCCTCGACCTCTTCAAGGGCATCTGCGGCGCCGACGACTGGTTGGATTTCTACTCCGACGTCTACTACGGCGACGGTTCCGGCCTCCCCACCTCGCCCAGTTGGGAATCCGAGTTGTACGGCCACGTTTGTTCCTGCAGCATCCGCGACGCCACGCTGGACGGTCACACGGACATGTTTCTTTCGGACCTTGGCACGATACACATGTACCTCTGGAACGGCGGCGGACTGGAAACATATCCCGAACTGCTCTGGCTGCCGGACTATTATGCAGTGTGTTCAGACCTCGGGGACCTGAACAACGACGGTTCACCCGACCTGGCCGTGGGATTAACCTCGAACCCTTGGGATTATGGTAAACCCAACTTCGTCTTCTACAACCAGCTCGGGGTCGGCCTGGAGGACGCGGACATCTTTGCGGACGTTCGCGACGAGGGGGTCCTGGTCGGCTGGGAAATCACCGGCGACGTTCCCGCCGGTCTACACGTCCTGCGGTCAACTGGTGAGAGCGAACCGGAGGCGGTATCCGGCGCGCTTCCCGGCTCGGCGGTCCGCTGGCTGGACAGAGATACAGAGGCCGGTTTGAGCTACGTCTACTGGCTGGAGGTCACCGACTCGGACGGGACGGTAAGCCGCTTCGGCCCCACGGAGGCGGTGACTTTCCCAGGACCGGCGTACCGGCTGACACTCGAAGAAGCCTATCCCAACCCGGCGCGCGGGGCGGTGAGCTTCGCCTATTCGCTTCCCGCCGACGGCCATGTGGAACTGGCCGTCTACGACCTGGCCGGCAGGCGCGTGGCCACCGTGATGAACGCCGAGACGACCGCCGGGCGTCACGAGGCGTCCTGGAACTGCGTGGAAATTCCCTCCGGCGTCTACCTCTACCGCCTGGAAACGAGCGCGGGATCGCTGACGCGGCGGCTGGTCGTCAGCCGGTAATCTGCACCCCCCTCCCTGCCCTCCCCCCCCAGGGGGGAGGGGACATGCATGTTGCGATGACGTAGGGGCCGACCG
>DATKYS010000006.1 GCA_035528375.1 bacterium | reverse complement strand
GCCGCCCAGGGCGCTCCAGGTGTACGTGCCGTGGTACCAGGCGTGGGAGTCGTCGCCCGGTTCGTTGTCCACCTCGTCGTCGTCGTTGACGAAGTCCCACGCGTCCTTCAGGTCCAGCTCCGTGAAGGCCTCGTGGTCGGTGCGGAAGCCGGTGTCCAGCATCAGCACCGTCACACCCGCCCCGGAGTATCCCTCGTCGTGGAGCCGGTCCACCTGAATCTGGGTTATCTGGGTCTCCGAGGGGCCGTAATCCATGGCCGTCGGGTCGTAATCCGCGCTTCCCCCGGGAAAGGCGTCGGTCAGAACGCTGGTCGCCGTGGGCTGGAGCCGGACCACGAAGGGGAGCCGGGCGACGGCGCGAATCTGGGCCGGCGTGGCGTCGAACGAGACCGCGTTGGCGATGGAGCTGGCGCCGATGCGGCGGGTGACGAGCGACGTGACCGCCTCGTCGTAGGGCCGGTACACGGGCAGGTCGCGCTCGTCGGCCAGGGAGCCCGGGGGGCGGTTGAGGGCGCGGCGGGCGTACTGCTCGGGGTTCATCGCGGCTACAAAGGCGTCCAGGGACGCCTCCATCTCCGCCGGTCCGGCGTACCCTTTGTCGGAGAAGAAGGCCCAGACGCCGAGGAGCTCGTCGTCCCCGGCGCGCGCCATCTGACGCTCCAGAATCGGGGAAATCTCGGCCGCCGCCAGGGCGGGCAAAGTCGCCGCGAGGACGAGAAGGAGGGTCAGGCGCTTCATAACCGCACCCCTTTAAACGTCGTGCTCCAAGCCCACTATAGCACGGGGGGACCGGCCGTACAAGGAAGAAAGCCGATTGGCGGGGGGACATCCTCCCTATATTATTCTACCAGCAAGAAACGGGCCGTTTACGGAGCCGCACCCTGCGACAGCCGGTTACGTTTTTCACGGGGGCGGGTCTCCTAACCCGCCTGCCCCTCACCCCAACCCTCCCCCCAGAGGGGGGAGGGGGAAATGTAGGGTGGAGATTTTAATCCCCGCCGTTTTATGCAACCCTCACCCCGGCTGCGATGACGTAGGGCGGCCCCTCCGCGGGCCGCCGCGAATTGCGATGACGTAGGGGCCGACCTTCAGGTCGGCCCGTTTTTATTCTAAGGCAGCCCTCACCCTCATTCCCTCTCCCACGGGGAGAGGGAGGCCGCGGGCCGCCGTGTTTTCGACGTTCCCGGTCCCGACCCTCACCCTAACCCGTAGGCGAGCCTCTCCCTGGAAGGGAGAGGGGACCATCGCAACCTTCACCCCGGTTGCGATGACGTAGGGCGGGGATTTTAGTCCCCGCCGCATTCACATTCCATACCACGACCCTAATCCCGACCCGCAGGTCTCCCCGAGGGAAGGGGTATCACTCGCCCTCGTCCCTCTCGAAGAGCGTGGACGGGCACCAGCGCGGGACCCAGACGTCGGGGTCCGCCTTGTGGATGTCGGCGTCCAGGCACTCGTCGGAAAGTCGGACCGCCATCTGCCGCCGGACCTCGGAGAAAATCTCGTCCGCCTGCTCCACGGCCAGGGTGTCCACATCGTGGATGCACGGTGAGTAAACGATGACGTCGGTGCCGGGTTGGTGGCGCACCGCGGTCAGGTGGGCCAGGAACACCTGGTACTGCAACACCTCCTTGAAAAAGAAGATGCGGCTCATCAGCCCGCGGATGGGTCGGGTCTGCCCGTGGTAGCCGAAGAAGGCGGCCAGGATGAGGAGCTTTTTTTTAGTGCTCCCCGAGGCGCGGAAGTCGGCGGTGACGCTGGGGAGCGGCGTTTTTTCCAGAAGTGTCGGGTCCACGAACCTCTCCCCCTCGAACCACCCGGGCCGCATCACCCCCTGCATGGCGATGGAGCTTCGAATCGCGTCGAGGAGGGACCCCCGCTTGACCACCTTTATCCGCGCCGAGCCGTCGTCGTGGGCCAGGAGTATCCTCAAGCGGACCGGGCAGTCCTCCACCAGCTCGACGCGCAGGAGACCCCTCACCCGGCCGATGAGCGCCCGGCCGTTCACGAGACCGTCGGCCAGGTCCAGGTCCCACCTCCGGGTGAAGAGCCCCTTGAGGATGTGCCCCCAGGCCACGTCCACCAGGTCGCGGCGTCGCAACCGCCGCAGGAGCGCCATCACCTCCGCCACGGGCGTCCCCGAGCACCAGAGCCCCGCGGCGAGCGCCCCCGAGGAGGCTCCCCACACCTCGTCCACGTGACCCCGCAGGCCCAGGTCGTCCAGCGTCTGCAGAATCGAGAGGCTGGAGGCCAGCGCCAGCGTCGCCCCCGATCCCAGCGAAACGGCGAAATGCGTGTCCGGGTCCTTCACGCGTGCGATGAAGCGGCTGAGATTTCCCGGGTCCAGCGCCAAAGGTTTTTCGGGATAGGTCACGGCGGCGTCCGGGTGAAAAGGGCGACGGTTATTATACCAGATTGGGCCTCACCCGCTTTTGCGTTCGTGGAGTGCCTCGGCCGTCGGGGCGGCGGGGCCGACCACCGGGCGCCGCTCGCGGGGTTTTTTTAAGTAAATCGGGTCACGCGATCCGATGTTTCCCGAGCGGCGGAAAAAAATTCCTCGGTCGCGCGGGCGGTCGGCGGGGGGCCATTCGGCTTGTGAAAGGTATACCCTTGTTTTACGCCTATACCCCCCGGCTGGAGGTCTTCCGCGGTCTCGAAAAAAATCGGAACGTTGAAGGGTAAATCTATGTAACTAGTTGAAATATATAATCTTGGTTGAATAATTTTTTTCTTGAATTTTTTGCGAAACCGTCTATACTTTAGCCATAAAGTATTCGTTCCCATCACCACCCACAATCGAAGGGAGGTGCTTGATGCCCGGCAAGAAAAAGACCACAAAGAAGCCGAAGGCTTAACGCCGGTCTCTGAGAACTAGAGTGCAAACGGGGGAGGATCGTAAAGGTCATCCCCTGTTCAATTATTCCGACCTATACCCGACTGATTCCGAATCACGCCGACCGGTGAGACGGGCGTTGCCCGGTTAGAAAAAAAGAGCCGCCGACCGGGAAACCGAAGACCCGGCGCCGGTCTTTTTAAACCGGAGGGCGGACGGGGGGATGACCGGAAAGTCATCCCCCATTTTAATATGCACCCATATACCCGGACGATTCTATCGAGTGACGACCAGGCGTTCGGTCGAGTTACCCCCCGTCGTCTCCAGCCGGCAGAGGTATACGCCAGGTTTCACGTCGGCGCAATCCCAGACCGCCTCGTGCCTGCCGGCGGCGACCTCCCCCTCCACCAGCGTCGCCACGCGCCGACCGGCGAGATCGAAGACCGCCAGCTCCACCCGGCCGTCTTCGGGCAGGTCGCAGCGAATCGTGACGGTATCAGTCGCAGGATTGGGGAAGGCGGCAAGCGTCAGCTCGATGTCCGGTAGGGAAATCTTCACCGCCTCCGTCGGTCCGAACCGCGTCACCGTCCCGTCGGCCTCCGTGACCTCCAGCCGGTAAATATACTCGACGCCCGGTGTAACCTTCCGATCCAGGTAGCGGGAGGCGGAACCGGGCAGCGGTCCGCCGGGAAGCGCGACCGGTTCACCACCGTCATCGCTCCGCCATATTTCCATCCCGACGGGCTCGCCCCCCTCGAAGCGCCAGTTGACTAACACGCCCGCGTCGGTCGGCTTCGCGCCCATGTCAACGATATCCACCCCGCCGCCCAGCTCCACGTCGAAGAACCAATCCATCTCCTCGGCCCATTGCTCGTCCTCCGACTCGTCCACCGATTTCACCCGCCACCAGATGCGGTCGCCGTCCTCCAGGCCCTCCAGCAGATACTCCGATTCCTCAATCCCGGTGATCTCCTCGTAATCGTTGAAATCCGGGTTCCGCGCCCACAGGAGCGTGTAGCTGTCCAGGTCGGGAATCTCATGGTCCTGCCAGTTCAGCGTCAGGGAAGGGCCTTCCACCAACTCGTCCCTCTCGGGCCATACCAGGTGGAAGAATTCGTTGACCGGCCTGGCGTACATGACGGCGCCGAGGGTGTCGTTGTTGTACGAGATGTGCGGCCTGTCGTAGGAGTCCAGCGTCAGCGAAGCGTAAAGTTTCACGCCGCCCACCGAATCCACCACCTCGCGGTGCCACTCTCCCCCGGCGTAGTACGTGTAGACTAGGTCGTCTTCGGTGGCGTCGTAGTAGGCGATGTGCGGCAGGTCGTCCGAATCGAGTGCAAGTGAGTTGTAATTCCCGACGTCGCCCTCCGTGTCCAGGATTTCGACGTGCCAGGCGGAACCGTCGTGATAGGCGTAGCGGAGGTCGTCGGCGTCGGAGTCGTAGTAGGAGATATGGGGGTGGTTCAGGGAGTCGTAGGCCAGCGATGCCATTTTCGACGACACATCCGCGTCCACCGTCTCCTCGGTCCACCCGCCGCTTTCCCGGACGGCGAGCGTGAGCTCGTCGTTCGTCCAGCAGGTCGCGACCGTGGGCCGGCCGGCCCCGTCGAAAGCGATGTCCCCGAATCCCGGCGCCCTTTCGAGGTACCATAATTCGCCGTCCCAGTACGCGTAACAATAAGGCATGTACCCCAGGGATACGTGGGGGGTTCGGTCCGCGGCCAGGTCGAGGGATATGTACTGGGCGGCGAAACTCGTCTCGAATATTGGACAAAAATGTTGGCCGTTCTCATCGAAATACGTGTAATAATACGACGTCAGACTGTCCGCTACACGGAACGTACAATACGCGATATGGGGGTATTCGTCGTCGTCCAGTACCAGGTCGAGCAGCCCGGTCAAGCTACTGGAATGGTATATCGTTACGTAGGACCAGTCGGCCCCGTCCCAGCAGGCGTACTTGAGGTCGCTGGAGGCGATGTAGACGATTCGCGGATGTCCGAGCCCGTCCAGGACGAGGCAGGTGTCGTTGCTGGTGTCCAGAGTGTCGAGGGCCTCTTTGTGCCACTCCTCGGCGGCCAGGGGGGCCGTCAGGGCGAGGGCGGCGAGAATGACCAGGATTTTATTCATCACTCCACCTCCTACACTGAGTATAAATTACTCCACCCGCAAGCCCCTGTCAAGCCCCACTCGTGAAAAAGGGCGGCCCACCGACCGCCCCGCCCGGGATTTCCTGATAGCTATCGAACTACGACCAAACGATCCTTCTAATTAAACAATAGTAAAATACAAACCTAAAAAGGTATATTTCATCAGCGTGATTCCGGGTGACCTCAGCGTTCGTACTCGGTCAACCGCTCCAACAACCCCAGGTCCTCGGCGTCGTACAGGAGCGGGCGGCGGTTCAGCTCGGCGGCGTAGTTCTCCCGAAAACGTCCGACCCACGGGGTGAGCTCCTCCGCGCTCCAGCCCAGCCGCGTGCCGTAGAAATAGACCATGAGCGCCGCGTCGGCCCGATCAATCGCGTCCGAGACGTTGTTGGCGAAAAACTCCCAGGCGCCCCGGGCGGTGACGGCGTCCTCGGCGTCGTCAATCCCCCCGCCGCCCGCGAAGTCCCCCGCGGCCACCCGCCGCCGGGTCTCCGGCGCGTCGCACAAAAGAAGCTGCCGCACCACGAAGTCGTGCATCCCCGACTCGGCCAGGTTGGGCATGAGCATGGCCTCCTCGAAGCGCCCCCCGGCCCCCTCGTGGTCGCCCCCCAGTCGGGTCAGCTCCGCCGCCAGGTACACCCGTTCCACGAGCTGCTCCGGCAGCACCTCGCCGGCCTCGAGCGCGGAGTCCAACAGCCCGACGATGGACGCGGTGTAATCGGTGCGGTAGTCCGCCGGGAGGTTCTCCGGCCGCAGGCACCACCAGCCGATTAAAAGCGTATCCGCCAGCTCGACCCGCGTGGCGCCCCGGAATTTCTCCAGCAGGTACAGGTTGCGGTACTGCTCCCAGAGCGGCTGCTCCCCGCCGCGGTCGGATAGATTTTCCCGCACGAAGGCGGCCTCGTCCTCGGGGAGCTCCTCGCCGAAGCGGCCCACCCAGTCCGCGTACCCACACCCCGGCGAGTACGCCAGCCAGTACCACCACGGCTGGTTACCGACGGCGTGCTGGGCGAAGTCGGTACCCACCCCGCCGAAGTTGTTCGTGCTGGCCAGGACGCCGACCTCGACCTCCTCGCCGCACACGGGGCAGATGCGCGTTTCCGTTTCCAGGGTGGTGGCCCCGGCGGAAAGGCAGAGAACCAAAGCCAGCAGGAGTATCCGGCGGGTCATGCTCACCTTCCTCGGTTGTCCTTTTTTAAGAGTATAGCACGATCGGCGCCCGGAGACGCGGGCCTTAATTTTCGCCTTGGCCCCGACCCGCCGGTTGTTTTATACTGCGTGTACCTAATGCGAAATTCCCCAACATATCCCGAAGGAGAACCATGAAACATGAACTTTTATACCGACCCAACTTCACCCTGGCCAAGGTGATGCTGGACCCCGGCGAGAGCGTGACCGCCGAGGCGGGCGCCATGGTGAGCATGTCCGCAGACATGGAGATGAAGACCAAGGCCCGCGGCGGCATCGGCAAGGCCCTCCTGCGCTCCATGGTCGGCGGCGAGAGCTTCTTCCAGAACACCTACACCGGCGGACCCTCCGGCGGCGAGGTCACCTTCGCCCCCGGTTACCCCGGCGACGTCGTTCAGCTCCAGCTAGCCGGCAACGCCGTCCTGGTCCAGTCCGGCTCCTACATCTTCGACACCGGCGACATCCAGATTGACACGAAGTTCGGCGGCGGCAAGATGTTCTTCTCCGGCGAGCGCCTCTTCCTGTTGAAAATCTCCGGCCAGGGCGACGTCTTCCTCTCCGCCTACGGCGCCATCCACATGGTCGAGCTCGGCGCCGGCGAGGAGTACGTCGTGGACACCGGCCACATCGTCGCCTTCGACGAGAGTGCCACCTTCAAGGTCACCAAGGCCGGCGGGATGAAGTCCCTCTTCTTCTCCGGCGAGGGGTTCGTGTGCCGCTTCAGCGGCCCGGGCCGGGTGTGGATGCAGACCCGCAACCCCATGATGTTCTACATGATGGGCTCGAAGTAGGGCCGACCCGCGCCTCAAGAATTCCACCCGTATGGGCGACCGTCCACGGTCGCCCGTTACCGCTGTTGCCGAACGTAGGGGCCGACCGACGGCGCGCCGTTCAGGTCGGCCCGCGGGCGGAAAATAAGCTGGGAAAATGAGAAGGATGAGGATATACTGGGTGTGCTCAATTTTTTAGGAGGAATGGATGAGCCGTTTCCTGCCCGTGCTGCTGATGCTGGCCCTGTTCATCCCGGCGCTGGCCGATGACGACGACGAGGGCTCCGGCGACTTCTACCTGGATACCTACACCGACGACAGCGGAACCGTCTGGGTGGAGTACTCGGGCGAGGGGGCGGAGGAGGCCGAAGAGAGCCTGTATAACATTCCGGAGGTGCCGGACCCGACCCCCGTGGACGACACGGCCTACGACGAGGACGGCAACGCCTACTACTACGACGAGGCGACCGGCGAGTGGGTGCCGGTGGGCGATTAGCGGTCGATAATAAAAAAAGCCGCCCCGCATTCGACGCGGGGCGGTTTTTATTACGCCAGGCCGCCGGCGGCTAAAGTTTCTCGACCACAGCCTCCACCACGTGCGTCCAGTCGTTCTGCGCGTCCATCCACACCGGCCCCTGCGGCGAATCCGACGAGTACCAGCAGGAGTAGGATCCCGGCACCACCGAGAACGACAGCCCGTTGGCGAGCTCGGTGTTCGAGCTCCAGCCGGGGTGGAAGACCTCGCCCTCGTCCAGGTCCACGCGCCAGTCCGAGACGTCGACTTCTATCCACCCGGCGGCGGCCCAGCTCACGTCCAGGCTGTCGGTGAAGCGCGGCTCGCCCGCGGGGCGGTGCGTCCCGTCCTGGCCCGAGTCGGCGTAGAGCATCAGATCGAGCGTCGGACCCGTGTGTTGCTCCTGGACTGAGGCCATCGCCGGGTATCCCGACCAGTAGATGCGGTAGGCGACCAGGCGGCAGCGGAAGGGCGCGGTGAACGTGGTCGCCAGGGGGTAGTAGTCGTACCATGAGTGGTCGTCGGCCCAGGTCGGCCCCCAGGATAGAATCCAGCGGCCCTGGGTGTCCTCGTAAGCGAGCTGCCCGGCCTGCTCGTCGGCGGTCTGACCGGCGGCGATGTCGGCGGCCGCCTCGGCTGCCATCGAGGGCGTCCTGTCCGCCTCGGCCCGGAGCTCCTCGTCGGCGGTGGAGGGCGTCGGGGCGGGCGTCTGCGCCGCCACCACGGCGGCAATCATCATCGCCGTAAAAGTCGTAACTTGCATTTTTTACCTCCAATTCGTTACTATTATACTTGAAGTGCGTGTTTTTCTTTTAAAAATGGGAGGAAAGACGATGCGGATTCTCACGGTTGCGTTGATTCTGGTGCTGGCGCTCGCGGCGTCGGCGCAGGTGCGCGACTTCGGCCTCGGGCTCATCATTGGCGAGCCGACGGGCCTTTCCGCCAAGTGGAACTTCTCGCCCCCGTCCGCCATAGACTTCCACCTGGCCTGGTCCATCCTTGGGGGGGGCATCGCCGGGGGGGCGGACTATCTCTTCCACTTCGGTTGGCTGGAATCTCCCTGGCGGCCGTACCTGGGAGTCGGCGGGCGGGTGGCCATCCACGAGGCCAAGAAGGACGAGACGGGCGAGAGCGAGATGCACGTCTCCGGCCGAGGATTGATCGGTATTGAGTACCTCTTCCTGGAGGGGCACCTGGGGGTGTCGGCGGAAATCGGGCTGGGGCTGGACTTCATCCCGGCGGTGGGCTTCGACGTCTCCGGCGGCCTGGCGCTGCGGTACTATTTCTAAGGGCCACCAGGGTGAGGATTGCCTGAAAAAGCGGCGGGGATTGAAGTCCCCGCCCTACATTTAGAACCGCGCAATTCCCCGTAGGGGCGACCGGTAGGACGAGTCCTCCACGGTCGCCCGTTTATATTGCTGCCGGACGTAGGGGCCGACCGACGGCGCGCCGTTTAGGTCGGCCCACGGGCGGGTCTAAAGACACGCCCCTACGTCATCGCAAAGACGGGGGAGGCGATGCAGCGGCCCCCTCTCCCTTTTAGGGAGAGGGTTGGGGTGAGGGGCGGGCCGACCT
>DATKYS010000005.1 GCA_035528375.1 bacterium | reverse complement strand
CCGCGGGCCGACCTAAAGGTCGGCCCCTACGAGGGTGGCGCACGATTCGCACATTATCCGTAGGGGCGGGTCGCTTGACCCGCCCGCGGGCGACCGTGGACGGTCGCCCCTACATCCGTTTGACCCCCGGCGGCCGCCGCGCTATCATCGGGCCATGACGCGTCCGTACCAGCTCCTAATCTCCGCCGGGGAGGCCTCGGGCGACCTGCACGCCGCGGGGCTTCTGCGCGCTCTGAATGAGAGGCTGCCCGGCCTGGCGGTCCGGGGGCTGGGCGGGCCGCGACTGAAAGAGGCCGGGGCCGAGCTGGACCTCGTCTATGGCGACCTGGCGCTCATCGGCGTGGCCGAGGCCCTTTCGAAACTGGGTCAGGTCCGGCGGGCGCTCCGTATCCTGGACCGGGCGCTCGCGGGCTGCGACGCCCTGGTCTGCGTGGACTTCGCCGGGTTCAACAAGTTACTGGCGCGGCGGGCCCGGCGTCGCGGGGTTCCAGTCGTCTACTACATCTGCCCCAAGGTGTGGGCCTGGTGGCCCTGGCGGGCGGCGGGGCTGGCGAGGCTCTGCGACCTGATGCTGGTCATCTTCGACTTCGAGGAGGCGCTCTGGCGCTCGCACGGCGCGCGGGCGGTCTTCGTCGGCCACCCGGTCCCGGACTACCTCCCCGCCCCGGCGCCCCCCGGCGATTTTAGGCGAATCGCGCTCCTGCCGGGGAGCCGGCCCGGGGAGCTGGATAAAATCCTGCCGGTCATGCTCGGCGCGGCGAAAATTTTAAAGATGCGCGACCCCGCGCTCCGCTTCGTCCTCCCCAGCGCCACGGACGAGATCCGTGAGCTGACGGCGACACGGTTGGCCGCGCTTGACGGGGAGCACATCGTCGAGCGGGTCACGGGAAATTTCCACGCCGAGCTTGCCCGCTGCGGCCTGGCCCTCGCGGCCTCGGGAACCGCGAGCCTCGAGGTCGCCTGCCTGGGTGTGCCCCAGGTGCTGGTTTACAAAACCGGATTGCTGACTTACCTCCTCGGCCGGGCCTTGATCCGCGGTCCGTGGATCGGCCTGCCCAATCTGGTGGCGGGGAAGGGAATCGTGCCCGAGCTCCTGCAGGCGCGGTTGACGCCGATGGGCCTGGCCGGGGCGGCCTGGGACCTCCTCGCCGACGAGGGCCTTCGCGGGCGTCAGCGGGAGGCCTGTCTGGAGTTGCGGGGGCGTCTGGGGGGCGGCGGTGCGGCGGAGCGCGCGGCGAATGAAATCGCCGGATTCCTGGAGGGGCGCCGTGGCTGAAAAACACGGCCCCTCGCTGCGGCGCTTCTTCCGGGAAATGCTCACCCAGTGGCCCCTCATCGCCCTGGGCTGGGCGCTGAACCTCGTGGGGTCGGCCGCCGAGGGGGGGCTGCCCTGGCTGGCCGGGATGTTCATAGACCGGCTGTCCGCCCCGAACCCCGGGCTGGATCGGTTCCTCTCCGGCCTGGGGCTCGTCGCCGGGGCGGCGGACTGGCTCCTCCCCCTGGGCATGGCGGTCTCCCTGGCGCTCAACGCCTTTCTGGTCTTCGGCGGGGGCTACGCGATTCAGTACACCGGGCAGCGGCTGACTTACGACCTGCGCCGGCGGTTCTACGACCACCTCCTGGCCCTGGACGTGGGCTTCCACGCCCAAACCGGTTCGAGCGATCCCCTGACGCGCCTGGTCCACGACGTCAACAATCTGTCCAACTCGGTCTACGCGGTGAAGGATTTCGTCACCGCCGCGGCCAGCTCCCTGGTGCTGGTGGGGCTGATTCTGGCGCGTCACTGGCGCCTGGCCCTGGTCACGCTCATCATCCTCCCGCCGGTGGTCGTCGCGCTGAACCTCCTGGGGCGGCTGGTGCGCCGGCACACCCACACCGTGCGCCGGGCGGAGAGCTCGCTCCTGGCCCGGCTGCGGCAGAGTCTGGAGTCCATGCGGGTGGTACGGGCCTTCGGCGCCGAGGAGTACGAGCGGGAGGCCCTCGACCTCCGGGTGGAGGACGCGCGCAAAAAGACCCTCCGCCGGGAACTCACCGCCGCCGTCACCGGTCCCATCATCCAGGCTCTCGGCGTCTCCGGCGTCATCGCCGTCATCGCCTACGGCGTCGGCCTGGTGGACGCAGGGGAGCTGAGCACCGGGATGCTGGTGGAGTTCGTCGGGCTGGTGGCGCTGGTTCTCAAACCCCTGCGCACCCTGGGGCAGGCCAACGCCAACCTGCAGAAGATAGGCGCGTCGGCGGACCGGCTGTACGAGGTTCTCGACCGGGCGCCCGCCGTGGCCGAACCCCCGGAACCGGCGACCCCTCCTCCGCCTCGGGGCGAGGTCGTTTACGAGGGGGTGGGCTTCGCCTACAGCGACCGGCCCGTCCTCGCCGACGTGTCCTTCCGCGCCGAGCCGGGCGAGACGGTGGCCCTGGTCGGACCCTCCGGGGCGGGGAAGAGCACACTGGTCAAGCTCCTGCCCCGGCTCTACGATCCGGGCACGGGGAGCGTCTCCCTGGACGGCCTGGACCTCAAACGCTGGCCTCTGGCGGAACTGCGCTCGAGGATTGCGGTGGTCCCGCAGCAACCGCTGGTCTTTTCCGCCAGTGTGGCGGAGAACCTGCGCTACGGCGCCCCGGATGCGACCGACGACGACCTGCGGGCGGCGCTCGAGGCGGTGGGTCTCGCGGACCGGGTGGAGCGGCTTTCGGGCGGGCTGGCCGGCGGGGTGGGGCGCGACGGGGCTTCACTCTCCGGCGGCGAGCTCCAGCGGCTGGCCATCGCCCGGGCCCTGTTGGCCGATCCCCGGGTGCTCATCCTCGACGAGGCCACCAGCTCCCTGGACGCCGAGAGCGAGCTGGCGGTGCAGCGGGCGCTGGCCCGGCTCATGGCGGGGCGCACGACGCTGGTCATCGCCCACCGCCTGTCCACGGTGCGCGGCGCCGACCGCATCCTGGTCCTCGAAGGGGGGAGAATCGTCGAGCGGGGCGACCACGCGGGGCTGATGGCCGCCGGCGGCCTCTACAGAAATCTCGTCGAGCGCCAGGAGGGCCTTAGAGATGCTTGAAATGCCTTCTCATTATACTGCGCCCGATTGCGTTCGAACGGTTCGTTACGTAGGCTACGGCTAAAAGGCGCCTGACGAGCGGTCATGTGCTATACTCCTCCCCCCCGGAGGTCGGTTTGCCCGAGCGCGAGTGTCCCATCTGCGGCGGGGAAGGCTGGATCGTCGTCCCCGACGGGACCGGCGGCGAGGCCGTGCGCCCCTGCGAGTGCGCCGCGGCCGTTCACCGGCGGGACGTGCTGGGCGCCACCCAGGTCCCCGAGCGCTACTCGCACTGCACCCTGGACAACTTCGCCGGCTCCCTCACCCGCAGCCAGAAGAAGGCCCTCGAGGTCGGCCACCGGTACGCCGAGGAATTTCCCGAGGTGAAGGGCGGCCTCATCTTCTCCGGGGGCTGGGGGGTGGGCAAGACCCATCTGGCGGTTGGGGTGCTGCGGGCGGTGGCCGCGCGGGGGTATCCGTGCCTCTTCGCCGACTCCCGGGAGCTCATCGGCGAGATCCGCACCGCCTACGCCGAGGATTCGCCCATCTCCGCCCGGCGCCTGGTGGAGCGGGTGCTCTCGGTGGAGTTGTTGCTCCTGGACGACCTGGGCGCCTACCACCTCACCAGCTGGGTCCAGGACACCTTCGCCGACATCCTCACCCGGCGCTTCAACGCCTGCCTGCCCGTCATCATCACCACCAACTACCCGGACCGGGCCACCGCGACGAACGCGGAGACGCTGTCGGACCGGATCGGCCCCCGCCTCCGCTCGCGTCTGTACGAGATGTGCCGGCACC
>DATKYS010000004.1 GCA_035528375.1 bacterium | reverse complement strand
CCTAGACCCCGATGAAGGTGGTCTTCAACGCGCCCCAGCTCGTGCCGACGGTGAAACCGGCCCCGGCCAGAGCGGCGACGGCCAGCACCGCCAGAATCACGAGAACCAGGATGAGCCGCCTCTGCATAACGCCTCCTCGGTACTCACACACTTAATTATTAGCACGAAAAGCGGTTCCGGTCAAGGCGGACCGCGTTAATAAAACGACGACCCGCGTCGAAAGGTTCCCTAGAAGCGGCGTCGCTTCTTGGCCGCCACCTTCACCGTCTTCACGCAGTAGGTCAGCGGCGTGAGCCGACCCTGCCGCTTTTTGTTCAGCGACTCGGTCACCCCCTCGAGCACCGCCCCCAGCGGAATGCCCGCTTTGTACCACCGCATTATCTGTGCCACGTCCCGGGGCGAAAGCGACAACGGAAAGCCGAACCGCTCGGTCAGCAGGCTGTTCACCGCGCTCAGGTAGATGTCTTCGGGGGGGAGTGAATTTATCATCGGGCGTACCGGCCGCTTTTTCCCGAAAAAGATAGCAGGCTCCGGCTTGTTTGTATAGGGGGTGTCGTGCTAACGTTGGGCGGATGTTTGGGGGATCGAGCGATGACCCGAAGACGCCTGGCCCGCGAGTCCGCGCTGCAGATGCTGTACCAGGCCGAGCTGGGCGGCGCCGACGGCGTGAGGGAGAGCTACTGGAGCACCCGCTTCCCCCACCCCGAGGTGGTGGAGTTCGCCGACCGCCTGGTGGAGCGTTACTTCGCGGACCCTGAGCGGATTGACGGCCTCGTCCGCGAAAATCTGGAGAATTACCGGCTCGAGCGCCTGGGGCACATCGAGCGTGCGCTGTTGCGCGTAGCGCTCGCCGAGATGCTCGAGGGGGAAACCCCGGCGCGGGTGGTCATAGACGAGGCGGTGGAAATCGGCCGGGACTACGCGGGCGAGGAGGCCGTGGCCATCGTCAACGCCGTCCTGGACCGGGCGGCCCGAAAGCTGGGGTTGTTATGAAGGTTCTCTTTATCATTCTGGCGACGGCGCTCGCCGCCGCGGCCTTCGACGCCGAAGCGGCCTTCGGGTCCCTGGAGGAGCAGGTCGCCTTCGGCCCTCGCATGCCCGGCTCGGCGGGGCACGAGGCCTGCCGGTGGTGGCTCATCGGGGAACTGGGCCGGCATTGCGACCAGCTCACCCTGGACGCCTTCGATTACGTCTCCCCAGACGGGTCGTACGCCTTCCGGGTGACCAACATCATCGGTGTGATCAACCCGGAGGCGCCGCGGCGCGTCATGCTGGGCGCGCACTGGGACACGCGGATATTCGCCGACGAGGACCCGAACCCCGCCCGGCGGACCGAGCCCGTACCCGGGGCCAACGACGGCGCCTCGGGCGTGGCGGTGCTCCTCGAGCTGGCGCGCTCTTTCGCGGAGGACACGCCCGACGTGGGGATAATCTTCGTCCTCTTCGACGGCGAGGATTCTGGGCGCATCGGGGGGATGGACTTCTGCACCGGCTCGGACCATCTGGCGCGCCAGGGCTCCCTCTCCTACTCCGCCGGCATCGTGGTGGACATGATCGGCGACAGCGACCTCGCGGTCTTTCACGAGGGCAACTCGGTCCTCGACGCCCCCGACCTCACCCGGAGCGTCTGGGACACCGCTAAGAGGCTGGGCGTCGAGGCGTTCCAGCCCGGTTACGACGCCACCCTCAACGACGACCACAAACCTTTCCTGGTCCGCGGGCTGCCCACGATTCTTTTGATTGACTTCGACTACGACGTCTGGCACACGACGTCCGACACGCCGGAGCACTGCTCGGCCGCGAGTTTAGGCGCCGTGGGCCGTGTCGTCGAGGCCTTCATCCGCGCCGGAGAATTTTAGCCGATTACAACATCGCCGGGGCGGCCGGTCCGCCGAGCCGACCCGACACCCCGACCGCAAAGGAGAGCCCATGCCCGAGATAAAGATCGTACAGCTCGAACCCATGCGGGTCGCCTACTTCCGCTCGTCGAAGGGCTACGCGCCCGAGGGTATACAGAGCGCCTTCGGCCGCCTGGGCGAGTTTATGGGCAAAAACCCGCCCGGCGAGAAAACGCTGGTCCTGGGGCTGTCCTGGGACGACCCGCAGACGGTTCCAACGGAAAAGAGCCGCTACGACGCAGCCTACACCTTGACCGGCGAGCCCCCGGCGGGCGTGGACGGCGTACACGAGCTGGCCGGGGGGGCCTTCGTCCAGTACCACCACGTCGGGCCGTACGACGAGCTGGGCGGGGCCTTCGAGGAGGCCCACCGGCAGCTCCGCGAGCTGGGCGGGTACCGGAAGCGCAAGACGGCCTGCCTGGAGATTTACCGGAACGACCCGGACAAGACTCCGCCCGCCGAGCTGGTGACCGACATCTACCTGCCGGTGGAGAAGGCGTAACAGGGGCCGCACGCATTTTACGGTGTAGGGGCGACCGGTAGGACGAGTCCTCCACGGTCGCCCGCGTCTCGTCAATAAAAACGGCGGCCCGCGGCCTCCCTCTCCCTCCGGGAGAGGGATTGAGGGTGAGGGCCAGGGTTGGGAACGTGAACGCGGCGGGGATGGGATTCCCCGCCCTACGTTTAGGCACACGGCAATGGATGGCCCAACGGGCGGGTGTGGACACCCGCCCCTACGTCATCGCAAGGTTAAAGCGACCCCCTCTCCCTTTCAGGGAGAGGGTTGGGGTGAGGGTAAGGGTTGGAATAGTAGATACCGCGGCGGCCCGCAGGGGATTCATCCCACGGGGCCGCCCAACATCATCGCAGCGGGCGGGTGTGGACACCCGCCCCTACGTCATCGCAAACCCAGAACCGACCGCCCGCCGGTCAGAAGGCCGCCTTTATCTGACCCCAGGTAGCCTCGGTGACATCCCAATTACCCTCAAGGGACCAGATTTCCTCGGCCATGCGGGACAGCCCCAGGTCCGACTCGTCGGCCCGGACACTCCAGAACCATTGACTATCGTAACCATCGCCGAAGAAATAGTCGAACCAGGTGTTCGTGCCACAGTCGTACTCCTCGGCGTCGGAGAGGTCGGGCGCACGTCCGAGGAGGAAGGTGTAGGTGACATTCCCGTGGCCGGAATACTCGGGCGCCTCCCAGGTGAAGTGGACGGTCTCTTCATACATGAAGTCGTACCCATCCTCCGGCGTGAGGAGGTGGAACGCGCCGAGTTGGTCGTCCACCAAGTGCGTGTCCGCGAAACGGATGGCGAACTCGGCCTCGAGGTTGGTGTTGTAGGAGTACGCCGCGGCCTCGGTGCCGCCCCAGTTCTCCAGCCCCACCGTGGCGCTGTGCCCCAGGTTGATGCCCGAGGCCAGCACCGTCTGGTAGTGGAACTCGACGGTGTTGTTGATCCCCTCCACGGGCCGCTCGTAGATCTGTATCTGGAACCGGAAGGGCCCCACGGAGAGGTAGCGGTGCCAGGGGTCGTAGCTCAGGACCCAGACGTCGAGATCGCCGGAGGTGTCCAGGTAGCTGTAGAGGTGGTCCCCGGTGATGCCGCGCAGGTCGTCCCAGGCGACGGCGGCCAAGGCGTTGGGGGCGGTCGTGGACGGGATGTCCTGGTTGGCGGCGGGGATGCCGGCGTTCCGGAAGGAGAGGGCGCCGTTGCACCCCACGTAGACGGTGGAGCCGGCGGAGTAGTCGCGGTTGCAGAAGCGGATGAAGAAGGGGGTGGTCACGGTGAAGCTGGCCTCGTCGCCGGTGCCGAGGTCGGTGCCGCCGCCGGCGTCAATCCAGTCGTACATGGGCGCCCAATCGTCCGTCTCGTTGGAGTCCCAGAAGTAGTACCCGGCGCCCGAGCCCGCCACGAGAGGGCCGAAATCCGGACTCACCGCCCGGAGCGCGACAGCCGCGGCCGTCCCGCCGGCCTCGATGGCGTAACCCCACGCGGCCGTCAGCGCGACCAACAAGAGCAGAATCGTCTTGCGCATGGCTCCTCCCCAGGTCGAAAGGCATAAAAGCGCCAATCTAACTCTAATGATAATATATCACCCGGAGCGGCTGCTGTCAACCTTACCGGAGGGGTCGTCTAACCATAACACACGGATTATCAATAAGTAAAGGGCGACGGATTCTTCCGCCGCCCGACTGACCGGGGACCGCCAGTCCTTTTCCTAAAATTCGGTCTTTATCGTCCCCCAGCTCGATTCGACGATCTCCGACGCGGAGACGTCCAGGGCGTAGACCTCCTCACTCCAGCGGGTGAGGCCGAGGTCCGTCTCCCGGGCCAGGACCTTCCACCAGTAGGGACCGGCCTCGTCGGTGTCGAAGACGTGGTCCATCCCCTCATCGGCGCCGATGTCGAAGACCACGACCTCGCCGAAATCCGGGTCGCGGGCCAGGTAGAGCGCGTACAGCAGCTGGCCGTGCCCACCGTATTCCGGGTCTTCCCAGGTGAAGTGCACGGTCTCGCCCGGTCCGACGACTGATGAGTCCTCGGGGGTCAGGAGGCTGAAGACGCCAAGTTGGTCGTCCACGTAGTACTGGTCCACGAAACGGACGGCGAACTCGTCGGGAATGGCGGGCTGGTCGAAGGAGTAGCGCGCCGCCTCGAGACCCGAGGCGCCCTCGAGGCCCACCGTGGCCGAGGCCCCGTGGTCCCGCCACGAATCGCCGTCCAGGTCCCGGTAGCGGAACTCGAGGGTGTTGTTGACGCCGGTCGTGTCGGTCTCGAAGAAGACCACCTGGAATTCGATGGGGTCTACCAAGGTGCCGTTGAAGTACCAGGGTGAGTAGGTGACGTACCATTGTCTATCGGGGGCCGTCCCGTCCAGGTCCAGGTAGATCCTTCCGTCCGTCGAGCCGTGGAGGTTGTCCCACAGGGGGGCGATGACGCCGTTCGGCTGAGCGGGATCGGGAATGCGCTGGTTGATCGGCCCCGCCAGGCCGTTATCCGAGAAGCCCAGCACACCGTTGGAGCCGACGTAGAGGGTCGAGCCGGCGGTATGGAGCACGCCGCAGTAGCGGACGTCGAAGGGGGTGAGGGCGGACCAGCAGACGTCGTCACCGCACCACCCCTGGGAGACGAAGGGCTTGAACCACTCGTACTCCGGCGCCCACTCGCCCGATTCCATGGAGTCCCAGAAGTAGTAGCCCGCGTCGGCGCCGCCGCGGGGCGGGACGACCGAGATTCCGGCCGACAGGAAGGGGGCTCCGGACGCAACGCCGACGAGCGCCACGATTAACAGCAGGGACTGGGTGAACCGCATTTTTCCTCCTCGATTACATTCCGATTCGGCCCAAATGGCCGTAAATTGTGACCGCCCAGGTTCACAGCGAAATCCGTGCCAAGCCCCGTCGGGCGTCGTTTGACCGTCCTCCACAGCAATGCGGTGCGGGTCCGCCCACGGGCCGGGGTGAGGGCGCCATAATCCCCCTCTCCCCTCTGGGAAGAGGGTAGGGTGAGGGGTAAATGCCTCGTAGGGGCCGACCGACGGCGCGCCGTTTAGGTCGGCCCGCGGTTTCCCTCTCCCAGTGGGAGCGGCGTGCCGACGGGATTAAGGGTGAGGGCCGCCTTAAAAAAAACGGGCGGGTGTGGACACCCGCCCCTACGTCCATACGGCGAATTTCACCCGTAGGGACGACCGGTAGGACGAGTCCTCCACGGTCGCCCGCATGTCCCCTCCTCCCTCTGGGGGGAAGCGCGCTTACGTGTCGGGGTGAGGGTCGGGGTTGGGAATGTGAAAGCGGCGACCAGCTGTTTCCCTCTCCCAGTGGGAGTGGCGCGCCGACGGGATTAAGGGTGAGGGCTGCCTTAAAAAAAACGGGCGGGTGTGGACACCCGCCCCTACGTCCATACGGCGAATTTCACCCGTAGGGGCGACCGGTAGGACGAGTCCTCCACGGTCGCCCGCTGTTTCCCTCTCCCAGTGGGAGCGGCGCGCCGACGGGATTAAGGGTGAGGGCCGCCTTAAAAAAAAAGGGGACCGGGCCCCCCACAAGGACCGATAAAAGGGGCGGGGTCCAGAACCCCGCCCGTAAAGGGAAGACGCCGTTAACTCAGCGTACTATCCCCGCGGTATCCCGCCCGCGAGGGGAGGATGACTAGAAATCGGCCTTGATCCGGCCCCAGGTCGTATCCTCGACCGAGCTGGGGACGGTGAAATCGAAGACGTCGTTGCACCACACGCTGTTGCCGATGTCGGTCTCCTCCGCGTAAACCTTCCACCAGTAGTGCCCCGTGTCGTCGTCGCCGAAGATGTAGTCGAACCAGGGATTGGTGCCGCGATTGAAGACCAGGGGGTCGTTGAAGCCCTCGTTGTCGGCCAGGTAGAGGGTGTAATTGACGGCGCCGTGGCCGAACTCGTAGTCGGGCTCCTCCCAGGTGAAGTGGACCGTATCGCCGGGCTTGTATTCGGACCCGTCCACGGGGGTGAGGAGGTTGAACTCGCCGAGCTGGTCATCCACCCAGTGCATGTCCACGAAGAGGATGGCGATCTGGTTGGGGATTATATCCTGGTTGTAGGAGTACTGGACGGCGTCGGTGCCGCCCGAGTTCTCCAGGCCCACGGTGGCGGAGAAGCCGTTGTCCCGCCAGGAGTCGCCGATCACGTCCTTGTAGCGGAACTCGATGGAGTTGTTCACGGTGGTCAGCGGCGCCTCGTAGATGAGGACCTGGAACTCGATGGGATCCGCGCCGGCCTCGTAGAAGTACCAGGGCGAGTAGGTGATGCACCATTTGCGGGTCGGGGCGGACCCGGCCAACTCCACCCAGATGTCACCGTCGGAGTAGCCGGACAGGTTGTCCCAGAACGGTGCGAGGATGTTGTTGGGCGCCGCAGTGTTGGGGAGGTTCTGGTTGATGGGGTCGTCCATGCCGCTGCTCGAAAAGCCCATGATACCGTTGGAGCCAATGTAGAAGTTGGACCCCGTGGAACGGTCGGAGCCACAGAACCTGATGGCGAAGGGGGTGGACACGGTCCAGTATGTGTCGTCCCCGTGCCAGCCCTGGGGGTTGTGCGGCGTGCGCCAGTTGTACGTGGGCGCCCACTCGTCGCTCTCGTGCGAGTCCCAGAAGTAGTACCCCGCACCGTCTCCCGCGAGAGGCGGCACGTATCCGGGCCAGAGGGTCACCGCCGGTGAGGTTGAAGGAGATTCCTCTTGGACGCTAACCGTAGCGGCCGCGAAGACCGAAACGGAGACCAGGAGGATATATATCAGAACCTTGTGCATCTTTCCTCCTTATTCCCGAGAAAAAGGAAAACCACGCGAGGGGCAATCTAACACCGTATTTGGGTCTTGTCAAGAAAAACAAACGCGAAATCTTATAACGAGGGGCGTTTTCCAGAGCGCCCCTCCGTAATCGGTGGCGGAAGAACTACTCGAAGTCGGCCTTGATCTGGCCCCAGGTGGATACGGTGACATCCACGCCGCTGATGATGAGCTGGTTCGTCTCCTCGGACCACTTATCGAGGCCGATGACCGACTCGGTGGCCAACACCTTCCACCAATACGTGCCGGTGTCGTCGGAGCCGAAGACGTAGCGATAGTTGGTGTCGGTCCCGACGTCGAAGATGGCGGGGTCGCTGAAATCCGGGCTGTCGTCCAGGTACAGCTCGTAGGTGACGGTGCCGTGGCCGGTGTACTCCGAAGCCTGCCACTGGAAATCCACCCACTCGCCGACCACGGCGGTGTAGCCGTCCTCGGGGGCGATCAGGTGGAAATCGCCGAGCTGGCTGTCCACGAACTGGCTGTCCACGAAGCGGACGGCCAGCTGGCCGGTGATGAACGGCGTGTTGTAGGAGTACTTGGCCGCTATGACGCCGGAGTTGTTCTCCAGGCCCACCGTCGCGGAGAACCCGTTGTCGCGCCAGGAGTCACCGATGACGTCCTTGTAGCGGAACTCGATGGTGTTGTTGATCCCGGACACGTCGGTCTCGCGGATGAGAACCTGGAACTCGATGGGGTCCGACGGGGCCAGGTCGTAGTACCAGGGCGAGTAGGTGACGAATAGCGCGCGGTTGGGCGCGGTGCCGATAAGGTCCACCGAGATGTCGCCGTACGTGTAACCGGTCAGGTTGTCCCAGAACACGGCCATGATGGCGTTCGGCGAAGCCGAGACCGGGATGTTCTGGTTGATCGGCTCATCCATCTTCTGGGACATGAACCCGACGATGCCGTTGGAGCCGACGTAGAGGTTCGTCCCCGCGTTGTGGCGGATGCCGCAGAAGGTCACGGTGAAGGGCAGCGACGTGGTCCAGAACACGTCGTCGCCGTGCCACCCCATGTGGTTGACCGGGCTGCGCCACCCGTAGGTGGGCGCCCAGGTGTCGGTCTCGGCGGAATCCCAGAAGTAGTACCCCGCCCCGCCGCCCTGAGCCGGGGGGGATAACCCGAAGGGAAGCGCACCTGTACCGACGGCCGGGGGGAGGGAACTTTCCGCCTGCAATGCCACCGCGCCACCCGCGAAGGCGACCGCCGACAGAAGAACAAGCAAGAACAAGTACTTCCTCATGACTACTCCTTCGGTTAGCAAGTGAAAGTCGGGCGATCTTTCCTCACCAATACGACGATAATCTAGTCTCAAATATCCTAACTGTCAAGGTTACACCCCGACGAGCGAATCTAAATACACGTCCCGAACATATAACAATTAAATCAGGCGCAATCCCACGTCACAAAGCAAACCGCGGCCGATTTCCAATCAGAGCCGTCTATTCGGAGATGCGCGTAACTCTATGGACAATGCCGACTTCATGCAAAGCAAACATAGTATAACACAATCGCTGCTTTTTACCAAAAAATTTCTCGAAAATCGCGTCAAATTGGTCTCCCCCGACCGACCACATTCACCTAATTCATTGCCACTGCACGCTCTTCCTGGCACCGCGTCCGATTCAAAATGGTACACCAGAACGAACTACCCTATGAACCGATACCGCAACGAGGTGAATCAACAAACCTATACTATACCACATATAGTATATATATTATTCGGACATACAATCCCTTGCCAAAACCCCCCCGGACGGGTACAATTCACCGGCGCGAAACGAAAAAAAACGCCAGCGAAGGAGCCGAAGTGGCAGAGACGATGAAGGCCGTCCGCAAGCTCGAGCCGGGTCCCGGCGCCGAACTGGTCGAAGTGGACGTCCCGGCCCCCGCCGAGGACGAGGTCCTGGTGAAGGTCGCCGCAACGAGCATCTGCGGCACCGACCAGCACATCTACCAGTGGAACGAGTGGGCCGCCCGTCGCATAAAAAATCTCCCCCAGACCCTGGGCCACGAGCTCGCCGGCGAGGTGGTCGAGATAGGCTCCCGGGTCACGACCGTCCGGGTCGGCGACTACGTCTCCGCCGAAACCCACATCCCCTGCGGCCACTGCTGGGCCTGCAAAACGGACAAGCAGCACATCTGCCTGAACCTGAAAATCCTCGGGGTGGACCGCGACGGCTGCTTCGCCGAGTACATCACCGTGCCCGAGGTGGTCGTGTGGCAGAACGACCGGGCCATCCCGGCGGACCAGGCCGCCGCCCAGGAACCGCTGGGCAACGCCCTGGACACCGTCCTGGCCGAGGACGTGGCGGGCAAGACGGTGCTGGTGACGGGTTGCGGTCCGCTGGGTGTGCTGACCGTCCTCGTGGCGCGCGCATCCGGGGCCACCACCATCTTCGCCACCGACGTGTCGCAATACCGGCTCGACCTGGCGAAAAAGGCCGGGGCGGACCACGTTTTCAACGCCGCCGAGGCCGATCCGGTTCCGAAAATCCGCGAGCTGACCGACGGGGTCGGCGTCGAGGTGCTCCTCGAGCTCTCCGGCGCGCCGACCGCCCTGGCACAGGGGCTCAAAGCCCTGGCCTTCGGGGGGCGGGTCTCACTGTTGGGCCTGTTCGACTCCGACGTGAAGGTGGACCTGAACGACGGGGTGATATTCAAGAACGCCCGCATCTACGGCATCGTCGGCCGCCGCATGTACACCACCTGGTACAAGGCCAGGCAGTTCCTCGCCTCGGGGACGCTGGACATCTCCCCCGCCATCACCCACACCTTCCCCCTTGAGGAGTACGCCAGGGGCTTCGCGCTCATGGCCTCGGGCGAGAGCGGCAAGATAGTCCTGCACCCGTAGGGAGCCGGGTGAGGCCTGAAGCGGTCTCCCTCTCCCTGTGG
>DATKYS010000003.1 GCA_035528375.1 bacterium | reverse complement strand
AGCGGGTGGAGATGAACAACACGAACCGCACGCCCACGCGCTCCGAGCTCATGGGCGTCTTCAACTCGCTGGTGCAGCCGGTGGTCGAGGACCTGCGTCTGGGCCTGGAGCCGCACATGCGCGCCGAAACCCGCTACGTCGTGCCGTGAGCCGTCGGGACGTCCCGATACGCCCCCCCCAACCGACCTCAAGCGGAGGACGGTCTTGAAGAACAAGCCTCCGTTCCTGCGTCTGGCTGTCCTGGCCGCGACGCTCAATCCGGGCGAAGGCGGGACGCAAGGAAGAAAAGAGCGGATGGTGAGCTAAATCGAACGAGGGTGATACCGAATTAATTGAACAGAGGAAGAGGTCATGCAGACGTACGCAAATCTTGGTGGGAACTCCAACGTAGTCGGGTACGAACTCGGCGCGGGGACCATCATCGTCTACTTCCGGGACGGGCATTCATATCTCTACACCGACGCCAGCGCCGGGCCCGACAACATCGCAGAGATGCACGCCCTGGCCGAGGCCGGGCGGGGTTTGAACGGCTTCATCAACAGATACGTGCGTAAGATGTATGACTCAAAGTGGTAGCGCTGATACGGTGTGCGAGGCCCGACCGGATGCCGTCGGTGTAATTGGCATAAGGGAAAAGAGAAGGAGGACCGTGCGACGTCCCTTGGTCTGCGCCATGTTAGTAGTCCTCGTTCTCACCGTGAGCGCGTCGGCCCAGTACGGCTACTTCGGCCGGAACAAGGTCCGCGACCGGGAGCTCGAGTGGCGGATTCTGTCCACGGAGCACTTCGACATCTACTTCTACCCCGACTCGGCCGAGATGGTGGGCGGGGTGGCGGAGATGGCCGAGGCCGCCTGGAAGAAGCTCTCGGGAGACCTGGGGTCCGAGCCGGTCCACCGCATCCCCTTCATCCTGTACGCCTCGGGGCGCGACTTCCGCCAGACCAACATCTACCTGGGGTTCCTCCCCGAGGGGGTGGGCGGCTTCTCCGAAGCCGGCCGCAACCGCGTCGTCATCCCCTTCCAGGGCTCCCAGCCCCGCATGTGGGACACCACCGTCCACGAGCTGACCCACGTCTTCAGCTTCTACAGCTTCTACCGCGACATGACCGGCGAGCTGTTGAACACCCAGGTGGGCTCCCCCGATTTCTGGTTCATGGAGGGCATCGCCGAGCACGAGGCGCGCGACTGGGACACCGACGGGCGCATGGTCCTGCGCGACGCCGTCCTCGGCGAGCACCTGGTCCCCCTCGAACAACTGCGCTACGGCGACTACATCCCGGGCTGGGCGCTCTACCTGACGTACAAGGAGGGCCAGAGCGCGTTGGACTTCTTCGTCGAGCACTACGGCGCGGCGAAGCTGCCCGAGCTCATGAACGCCATCGCCGCCGAGCCGGACCGCGACGTGTCCAAGGCCCTGGAGAAGGTCGCGGGGATTGACCTGCGCGAGTTCCACGAGGAGTGGACCCTGGACCTGAAGCGGCGGTACTGGGTGGAGCTGGTGGAGGGCCGCCGGCCCGAGGACATCGCCCGCCGCGTCACCGACATTGACGAGAACTACACCAGCTACGTCGGCCCGCGGTTCTCCCCGTCGGGTGAGCTCCTGGCCGTGATTAGTAACCTGGACTGGGGCGCCCACGTGTACCTCGTGGACACTGAAGAAGGCGAGGTCTTCGGGCGCCTGACCGACGCCGGCGACTACGACTACCTGACCGCCGGCGGCGCCACCCTGGACTTCTCGCCCTCCGGCGACACCGTGGCCGTCGTGGCCAAAGAGGAGGGCTGGCTCAACGTCTTCCTCGTGGACGCCGTCACCGGGCACACCTACAGGAAATTCTCCGACCTGGAGCTCGACGACATCACCGGAATCACCTTCGCCCCGGACTCCGCGTCGCTCTACCTCTCGGCGCAGAACCGCGGCCAGGCGGACCTCTACAACCTGCGCCTCGACGACGGGCACCTCGAAAGGCTCACCGACACCCCCCACGTCGAGCTCTACCCCTCCGCCTCGCCCGACGGAAAGACCCTCGCCTTCTGCCTCGAAGAGGAACAGGGCACCCACCTGGCCGAGCTGAACCTCGCCTCGGGGGAGGTCACCGTCCTGACCACCGGCGTCGCGGAGGACCGCTACCCGTGCTACCTGCCCGACGGGAGCGGGATGGTCTTCTCCTCGGACCGCGTCGGGCCCTCCAACATCTTCCTCCACGACACCGCGACCGGGGCCGTCACCCAGCTCACCGACTCCCTGCGGGACGTCTTCAACCCCGACGTCTCGGCCGACGGGCAGAAGCTCTCGTTCAACTCGTACAAGGACATGACCTACCAGGTGTACGTGATGCCGCTGGCGGACGCGCTGGGGCGGCCCTACGAGCCGACGCTGGCCGAGCTCGCCCCGGAGGACACGGGAATGCCGCCCATCCGCACCGGGTCCGAGATAGGCGACCTCTCCAAGCTGGGCGACCTCCACCCCTGGGAGTACGACCTGCAGATTGACTCGGGGGTCGTCACCGCCGAGTACACGACGGGCGGCCTCTTCCGCGCCCTGGGCCTCCTCGAGGGCTCCGACACCCTGGGAGACCACCGCCTCTTCGTCGAGTTCGGCCTGGGCAGCATCGCGGACCTGACGGACCTGGACCTGGACGTGGGCTACTACTGGCTGAAGTACCGGCCCATCTACGGCGGCCGCTTCTTCAACTGGAACCAGTACTACCTCATCCCCGACGGCTACCTGCGCGAGCGGGTCTCCGGCGGTCAGGTGAGCTTCTCCTACCCCCTCACCGAGACCCTGCGCGCCGAGGCCGCCGTCACCGGCTACGAGTGGTCCCACGAGTTCACCTTTTACGACGGCTCGACGTACAACGTCTACCAGAACATCATCGGTCCCGGCGTCTCCCTGATCTACGACGACACCGAGTGGAGCTACTGGCACCCCGTCTCCGGCGTCCGGGCCAAGCTCACCTACGACCGGCCCAGCTTCTTCCTCGGCTCCGACTGGGAGTTCAACGAGCTCTCCGCCGACCTGCGCGGTTACCTGCAATTCTTCAAGGACGCCGACGCCGGCTTCGCCCTGAGGCTCTACGGCCTCTGGACCTTCGACGGCGACCCCTACGAGCCGGTGTACTACCTGGGCGGGGCCTTCGATCTGCGCGGCTTCGGCTACTCGGAGTTCTCCGGCAACGACATCGCCCTTTGTAACCTCGAGCTCCGAATCCCCGTGATTGACCGCATAGACTTCGGCTTCCTGCCGGGGTTCATCATCGGCGACATCCGGGGGGTGGGGTTCATGGACGCGGGGCTGGCGTGGGACACCGGGGCGGACGTGAAGCTCTGGGACACCGACCCCGATCTCAGGTTTCGGGACTTGAAGGCGAGCATCGGGTTCGGGATACGCTGGGCGTCTCTGGGGATACCGATACGGCTGGACTGGGCCTTCCCGTGGGACGGCACGGACTTCCAGGACGCCGTCTTCCACTTCACCCTGGGGTATGAGTATTAAAAAAGCTTGACGAAAATCAAGCTAGAGGCTATACTACAAATGTAGGACGGGTCCGTCCTTAGCGGACGAACTACCTGTCCCTCTTAGGCCACCTCCGGGTGGCCTCATTTTCTAACCACACCAAAATCATCATATCTAGAAGCTTTAGTATTAAGTATATCACTTAATAAATAAAACGCCTTGTGTAACCCGTACTCTTTTATCCGTGTTGTGGGATTATCATGTCTCAACAACGAATATGCAATAAAATCTACTAATTGAATAAAATATGATGATGCAGAAGGTTTAAAGAAAGGATCCTCTAAAATCCTATCAATTGTTATATTTTTTGAACGCGATCCGTTCTGCCAGCTTCCATACATGCTTGGTATTTTATTGAATACATGCATCTTTCTGGCTATCTTGGTTATTTGTTTTTCTTTACCCTCATCAAAAATTAATAATGCATAATCATCAAGCTCAATGACTGCTCGATGAATCCTGTTAAACATTCTTTCAATTGCTTCATATTCAAGAACCCGACCTTCAATTGGTGTTAGAGAGACATTAATAACTGATAACCAGTCCATACTGTTCAGTAAAAGTAAAGAATTCTGATAAATGAATGACCTTTCATATTTTGTCACCATCCGATCACTAATAACACCCCTTCCTACAAGAAAATCTGTAGCGTGCAACTCTTTTCGTATAAAGATACCATAATCGATTTTAAGCCTGTGGCGAAATTCTTTTATCTGCCTAAATGTCTCTAGCCACGTGTATTCAGGTACACACAAGGCCGAGACAACAAACCTCTTTTGTAAGTGTGGTATTTTTTCCTCAGATTCATCTAGATACACAAAGATCACTTGAAACTCCATTAGTAGCTAACTTGATTACTGTATAATACGATACATGTCTAGATCAACCCAAATCGAGTGGACGAGGGCAAGCTGGAATCCGGTGACCGGGTGCACGCCGGTGAGCACTGGGTGCGACCACTGCTACGCCCGCCGCATGGCCCTCCGCCTCAAGGCCGCGGGGATGAAAAAGTACGCCCACGGCTTCGACGTGATTACCCACGAGCGGGAGCTCCAAACCCCCGTCAAATGGAAGAAACCCCGCGTCATCTTCACCTGCTCCATGGGCGACCTGTTCCACGAGAAGGTCCCGGTCGAGTTCATCGAGCGGGTGTTCGACGTGATGAAAAAAACCGACCGCCACGTGTACCAGGTGCTCACCAAGCGCCCCGAGCGGGCGTTGAAACTTGCCTCTAAACTTCCCTGGCCGGAGAACGTCTGGCTCGGCACGACGGTGGAGAACGCCGACTGCATTGGGCGGATAAACTTGCTCCGGCAGGTGTTGGATGCCAGACTCCGTTTTCTTTCGCTGGAGCCTCTCCTGGGGCCGCTGACCGACCTAGACCTGAACGGCATCGGCTGGGTCATCGTGGGCGGCGAATCCGGCCCCGGAGCGCGGGAAATGAAGAAGGAGTGGGCGCTCGAAGTGCGCGACATCTGCCTGAACGCGGACGTGCCCTTCTTTTTCAAGCAGTGGGGCGGCGTACAAAAAAAGAAAAAAGGCCGCCTCCTCGACGGCCGCCTCTACTCCGAAATGCCCGAAATCCTCACCAAAGGCTCACCCCAACTGGCCTTCGTCCCCTAGCTCACCCTATCCCCCTCCGATTCGATCAGCTCCCTCCGGCGGCGTCGGTACGCCACGATGGACCTGTCCGCCTGGACCAGATTCTCCCCGATGGCCACGTCAGTCCGCTTCGGAAGCTGGGTGACGACCACCCGGCGGTCCTGGTGGGCGATGCGGAGGTTGTAGCGGTTTCCGAGCCGGCAGACCAGACCACCCAGAAGCGGCAGCCTAGCGAACCCCTGATAGAATCGCAAGTACAACAGGGTCCGTTCGTCGTCCACCGGCACGAAGGCTATCATCACCCGCACCTTGTCGGAGATGCAGTTCTGCCAAAGGTTCGGGAAGATGAAGTAGATCATGACCGCGGCGGTTTCTTTTTGCAACTCCTCCGGCGGCCTGGGGAACCGTCCCTCGTCGCGCTCATTATGGACCCAGAGGCGCAGCACATCGTCGGTGAGCTCGTAAAGCGGTCCGTTGACCAGGGTTTTGCACCCGCGGCCTATGGTGTTGTAGTGCACGAAAGGGAGGTGGGCCACGTCGAGTTGGTTCTCTATGACGCGAGAGTAGTGGGTCTCCCAGGGATCCAGCGTGGTTGACCACCGGTAGTTCTCCTCGGGCAGGTTGTCGAACCAGGGCACCGGCGGCAGCTTCGCCTCGTCTCCGCACTCGCCCCACCAGCAGAAGACGAACCCGTGGGCCTCGCGGACGGGATAGGCGGTCACGCGGATGTTCTTCGGCACGTCGGCCACCCGTCCGTTAGAGGGCACCAGAACACCCCGGCCACCGGAGTCGTAGCGGATGCCGTGGAAGGAGCACTGGAGATGGTCGCCGGTCACCCTGCCGGCGCTCAACCGCACACCGCGGTGGGCGCACCGGTCCTTCAAGCATGAGAGTACGCCGTCCGTCGAACGCCAGAACACCAGGTCCTCGCCGAACCTCCTCACCGCGAGGAGCCGTCCGGGGTGGATCTCCCGGGACTCCAGCACGGCGTACCACATGTTCCGTATCACACCGGCACCTCCATCAAACGTTTTTTCGGCGCCTCATGCGGGAGAAGAAACGCTCCATGAGCTCGGCGCATTCACGTGTCAGGACGCCGGGGACGACCTCCAGCCGGTGGTTCAATTTCTCCGCCCCGGCGAGCTCCACGGCGGAGCCCAGGGCGCCGAACTTCGGCGAGGGTGCCCCGTACACCAACCGATCCACCCGCGCGGCGTAGCACGCCCCCAGGCACATGGCGCACGGCTCCAGGGTCACGTAAAGCGCGCAGCCCGAGAGCCGCCAGCGCCCCAGGTTCATCGAGGCCTGGCGCAGGGCCAGCATCTCCGCGTGGGCCGTGGCATCGGCCAGCCCCTCGACGCGGTTGCGCCCCCGGCCGACTATCTCGCCCGCGTGGACGACCACCGCGCCCACGGGCGCCTCGCCGGCCTTCATCGCCAGGCGGGCCTCCTCCAGGGCCATCCCCATCCATTCAAGATCGGTCGGCATAATAATCGGCGTCGTAGGTCGGAAACCCCCGTTCAGCGGCAATCCGGTTTAAGAAACGGCGCCAGTCCCGGGTGAAGGTTTCCAGGGTGGCGTGCCGGAGAATCCACTCCCGGGGGTGGTACTCGCGACGGCGCTCCCAGGCCTCCCGAATCGCGTCGGCCACGGCGGGAAGGTCGGTCGGGGGAAGCCCGGGATCAATAACCCGCGCGTGACGACGGCAACCCCCGTCATCGGCCGCGAAAACACCCACGGAGGTGACCACGGCGGGTAGATCGGTCGCCATCGCTTCGAGCATGGCGTAGCTGTTGCCCTCCTTGGCGGCTATGTGGAGGAAGAGGTCCCCCCGGCGCCAGCCTTCGGCCTCATCCTCCGGGCGGCCGCTCTTGACGCCCAGGAACCGGAAATCGAACTCCGGCAGCAACTCGGCCAGGAGCGGTATCAGCTTCTCCCGCTTGACCCGATCCGCCGCGGCGTGAATTACCACCGGTTTTTTGCCCACAGGCTCGCGGCGCATCGGCGGGTGAAAGAGCTCGGTGTCCACCCCGTGGCGGATCACGGTGACGGGCCGCTTTATCCCCATGAAGTCGGTCAGCTCCCAGGCCACGTGGTCGGCGCAGGCAACGACGGCGAGCCTCGGATTTTTCCAGGCGGCGGCCTGAATCCTCACCTCGGCGCGATTCCTCAACCGCTCGTAGGGAAGACCCTCCAGGACGTGGTAACGCCAGGCCCAGGTGCCGTGCATCAGGCTGATCAGGGCGTATGCGGAGGACTCCGCGGAGAGCGCTCCCAGGTATCCGCCGTCCACCACCACCAGCGCTCCGTCGAGTCGGCGGGAACGTACCAGGTTGCGGCCGAGCTGCTCGAACAACCGGGGCCGGTCGGCGGCGGGGGCGTAGACCCGTGCCCCGAGGCAGCGGTGAAGGTGCCAGGCGAATTTCTCGACCCCGCCGAGATGGCCCTGGCAGCGGGAGTTCCTGCTGTAGTGAAAAAGCGGCATCGGACGATTATAGCACGGGGGAGAAAGACACCTCACCCCGAATGGGCTCGCCCTGAGAGCCGACCCACGGGCGATTCACGCTTTATTCTCCAAAATCCATTGACAGCCCCGGTGGGTCGGGACTATATTACCCGGCGAAAGTGTGGCCGGCAACGTTTAACGAAAGAGATTCAATGATTTCCCGGGATACCAAGCTCCGCGGCGCTCTGCCGATTGCCGTCAGCGGCGCTCCGTGCGCCTTCTGGGCGGCCATGGTTCGGCGGACCGCGCCCAGCGGAGTTCTTTTCAACACCCGGAGTGTATCCCGGCGGCGAAGTGGGCCTACGTAATATTCAGGCCCTGAATAAAGGCAACCGTCGCCGGGAATTCCGGCGGCGGTTTTTTTCAACCTCGGAGCGGCCCCAGACGGGGAGTTAAGCGGAGGAGCGGGCGATGCGGATACGGCGGTTCGAATCGGGCGACCTTCCGGGGACGGTGGACCTGCACAACCGGGTCTACCCGTATTGGCCGATAGACGAGGAATGCGTCCGGTGGAAGCGGCGGGGCCAAAGTGTGCTGGATTACCGCGAGACCTTCGTCGCGGAGGTCTCGGGCCGCCTCATCGCTCATCTGGAGCTTACCTCCCGCCGCGAGCACTTTCTCCAGCCGGGCCTGTTCCTGCTGGAGATGGCTATCGAAAAGGCACACCGCGACGGCGTGGTCCGCGAACGGCTGTGGGAAATCGTCGCCGCCCGTCTGTCGCTGCTGCGCTGGGCCAAGCTCGATATCGGCTGCGACGAGGACGACGGGACCACGTTCGAGTGGCTGGAAAATCTCGGCTTCCGGCTCGAAAGCCGGGACTGCACCTGGCGGCTGGAGCTGAAGGGTTACCGGAATCCCGACGACCGGGACGAGGTGCTGGCGCGGGTGCTATCGGCGGGCTACACGCTGGAGAACTTCGCCGTGCTGGAGGACCCGACGAAGCTCCGGCGGCTGTGGGCGCTGCACGAGGCGGTCGCAAGCGACTACCCCGGCCCCAACACCTACCGCCGGCAGCCCTTCGATGCCTGGGAGCGGAAACGTACCGACAGCCCCGCCGTGCGGAAGGATGCGGCGCTCGTCGCCCGGCGGGGGGACGAGTTCGTGGGGATGACCGAGTTGGGATTCCGGGCGGGATCCGCGGGACCGGCGTACGTCGTCACCACGGGCGTGCTGCGGGAGCACCGCGGCCGGGGATTGGCCACGGCGCTGAAGTATCTCTCGGCGGAGTGGGCGCGGGACGAGGGCGTGCCGGCGCTCCTGACCGGCAACCACTTCGGGAACGAGCCGATCCTCTCCATCAACCGTCGGATGGGCTTCCAAGCGCAGCCGGACTGGCTCTGCTGGACGCTCTCCAACCCGGAGGCAACGGCCGGCGGCGGTTTTTTTCAGCTTAAAAAACCTACCCACGAGGGACGACCATGAAGATCAGACGATTCCAGGAAGCGGACCTCCCCCGGCGCCTGGAGATAGCCAACGCCTGCTTTCCCGACTGGCCGGTGAGCCTGGAGAGCGCGAGCTACCAACGCCGGACGCTGCGCAACGACTCGTACCTGCTGGAGTTCGTCGCCCTGGATGACGGGGTGATGACGGGCTACGCCAATCTCAAGTCCGAGGAGCGCCACGTCGTCGAGCCCGGCACCTTCGGTCTGGAAGCGGCGGTCCATCCGGGGCACCGGGGCAGGGGTCACGGCCGGACGCTCCTCGACCTCCTGCTCGGTCACCTGGCTTACCTGGACTGGCGCCAGGTTCTGGCCGGTTGCCAGGACGACGGGGGCCCGGCGCGGGGGATGCTCCAGCGGCGCGGATTCGTCCACGAAATGACCGACGTCTGCTCCCGGCTGGACCTCGTGCATTACTCGCCGCCCGCCGACCACGACGCGGCCCTGGCGCGGTTCCGCGAACGGGGCTACCGGATGGCGACCTACGGCGATCTGGACGACCCCGACAAAGAGGAAAAACTCTGGGCGCTCTACGAGGAGATCGAGCACGACATGCCCGGCACCGTCGAGCACAAAAAGGCCGACCTGGCGGAGTGGCGGGAGAAGATGGCCTCGCCGGTCCGCCGGATAGAAGAAATTTTACTCGCCCTCGACGGGGACGCGCTCGTCGGCCTCACCGAGCTCATCTACCCCGCGGGCCCCGAGGACCATGCCATCATCGAGTCCACCGGCACCCGGGCGACCCACCGCGGACGCGGCGTCGCCACCGCCCTCAAGTACGCCTGCGTGGACCGGGCGAAAGAGAACGGTGTGCCGAGAATCAACACCGGCAACGAGCGGAACAACGAGGCCATCCTGAAAATCAACCGCCGGCTGGGGTTCGAGCCGATTCCGCCCTGGCTGGGCTTCACGAAAAGAAGGGGGGTGTCCGATGAGCCCGCCCGAGAATAATCCACCGGCCTCGAAGGTCCCGGCGGACCGGGAGCCCCGAGGAGGAGACATGAACGAAAGTGACGGACGCGCCCTGTGGTGCCGGGGCCTTTCCAAGACCTTCCGCAAGCGGGAGAAGGGCAGGCGGACCGAGGTCCGGGCCCTGGTCGGGGTCAGCCTCGAGATAGCCCGCGGCGGCATCTACGGCATCATCGGCCCCAACGGCTCCGGCAAGAGCACCCTCGTGCGGCTGCTCTCCACCCTCTTGCTGCCCGACGAGGGCGAGATGCGCATCTTCGGCTACGACGTCGTCGCCGAGGCGCCGCAGGTAAGGCGGATGATCAACCGCGTCTCCGTGGACGCGGCCTTCTTCAAGAAGCTCTCGCCGTGGGAGAACCTGGTATACGCCGCGCGGCTCTACGGCGGTGAGCGGACCAAGGCCCGGGAGGAGGCCCTGCGCATCCTCGAGGTCCTGGACTTCCCCGCGGGGAAGTTCTACTCGCCGATGCAGGAGCTCTCCCGGGGCCAGCAGCAGAAGGTGGCCATCGCGCGGGCGATTCTGACCTCGCCGGTGCTCCTTCTTTTGGACGAGCCGACCACGGGGCTGGACCCCAAGTCCAAGCTCCAGGTGCAGGCCTTCATCCGGCGCCTGCGCCGCGACCACGACGCCACGATTCTTTTGACCTCCCACGACATGGAGGAGGTCGAGCGCATCTGCGACGAGATAGCGATCATGGACCGGGGCGAGATACTGGTCTGCGATAACGCCCGCGGCCTCCAGCAGCGCTACCGCGCCAACGGCAAGCTGCCCTCCCTGGAGGAGGTCTTCATCCGGGTGACGGGTCACGGCTGGGAGCCGGAGGTCGAGGAGGCCCGGGCCCTGGAAAAAAAGCAGACCGAGGAAGAACCGGCGGACTCAGGCGACGGGGCCTAGAAAATGCGACCCGTCGCCCCTGCGCCATAACCAAAGAGAGGAGGTCCCCGTGGCCCGGAAAGAAACCATCCAGAAGGGCAAGAATCGGCCGCTCGCCAGCTTCGCCCGCGAGGCCAAGGCCTCCTACGCCTTCGTCGAGCGCAACTTCCACCTGGTCAAGCGCTACATGGGCTGGGAGATAGTGTTCCTGGCGTACACCATCGTGAACACGCTGACCATCGGGCTCATCGCCGTGGGGGCCGGGGACCCGCAGCGCGTGCTGTACCTGGTCATCGGCGCGCTGTTGTGGGGCTACCTCTCGGTGCTCTTCGAGGTGGTGAGTGAGGACGTGGCCTGGGAGCGGTGGGAGGGCACCATCGAGTACACCTTCATGGCGCCGATCAGCCGGCTGACGCGGTTGGGCGGCACATGCTCCTTCGCCGCCCTGTACGGCATACTGCGCACGGCCATCGTGCTGGGCATCGTGGCGCTCTTCTTCGACCTGTCGCTGGGACAGGCGAACATCGGCGCGTTCCTGGTGGTGCTGGCGGCCTCGAGCTTCGCCTTCATGGGGCTCGGGATCATCGCCGCGGTGCTGCCGCTGATATCGCCGGAGCGCGGGGCCCAGGCCACCCACATCATCCAGGCCCTGATTCTGCTGATCTCGGGGGTGTACTACGAGGTGGACGTGCTGCCGAGCTGGCTCCAGACGCTCTCCTACGCGAGCCCCGCAACGTACACCCTGCGGGCCTGCCGCGCGGCGCTTCTGCACGGGGCGTCGGTGGGGGACGTCCTGCCCGAGATTCTGATTCTGCTGGGGATGGGCGTGGTGCTTATCCCGCTTGGGTTGTGGATTTTCGGCCTGGCCGAGAGATACGCGAAGAAGACGGGAAAATTAAAGCGTAGCGGGTAACGGCCTTTTCGGGCCGACCATGCCGATGCGATGATGTAGGGGCCGACCGACGGCGCGCCGTTCAGGTCGGCCCGATTTTCAATAAGGAAGCCCTCACCCTTAATCCCTCTCCCACGGGGAGAGGGAAACCGCAGGCCGCCGATTTCACGTTCTTTGCCCCGACCCTCACCCCCACCCTCTCCCTGAGAGGGAGAGGGGGCCACTTCACCCCCCCCTGCGTTGCGATGATGTAGG
>DATKYS010000002.1 GCA_035528375.1 bacterium | reverse complement strand
TTTGAGCGGCGCGCCGATGGGGGGGCTGCCTTATATAAAAAACAGGGCGGGGTACTCAAACCCCCGCCCTGCGTTACATAATTCGAATCCGACCGGCCCTCGGGCCGACCGAATGTCGGCCCCCGCGTCCGCCGGCGCTAGATGCCGGAAAGGCCGGATTCCTTCCTGCTACGAGATTCGTCTCGGGTCGAGGAGCGCCCCGTTTGGTACAATAGTGGACGCACCGAAACGGGGGACCGTTTGAAACCACTCGCTCGTACGATCCTGGCGCTCCTCTTGCTCGCCGGCGTGACGGCCTGCGGCGGGTCCGACCCCGGGGGCGATCCGCCCCTGGCGCCGCCGCGTCTTCTCCTCCTGGTGGAGCGCGCCGACGGCGGGTCCGACGCCGCCCTGGAGGCCGGACTCTCCACCCTGGCCAACGACACCACCGCCCGCGGCTGGCGCATCACCGATCCCCCGGACGGTGTCCCCGAGCGTACGGTGGTCCTGTACGAGCCGGCCTACGGGGCCGCCGCCCGGGACCTGGCGCTCCTGTTCTCCCTGGATTCCGACCGGCTTATCCCGGTCCCTCCCGGTTCCAGCGAGGCCGCGGTCATTCTGCGGCTGGGCGCCGACTTCGATATGCAGACGCTGGCCCTCTGGCCCGACGGTCTGGCCCCGATAATCTCCACCGATGAGCTTTCCGGGATGGGCTACGGCGAGGGGACGGTCGTCTACGTGGACATCTCGGAGTGCCGGGCCACCCTCTTCGTGGACGGCCGGTCGGTGAAGACCTGGCCGGTGGCCGTCGGCGGTCCCTCTTCGCCAACGCCCCCCGGCGTGTACGATATCGTCCGCCTGAAGGAAAATCCCACCTGGAACTGGGAGGGCCGGAGCTACCCGCCCGGCGACCCGGAGAACGGCCTCGGCTCGCGTTGGATCGGCATAGACCTCCCCACCTACGGCATGCACGGGACCAACGAGCCCGACCTGATAGGCACCGCCGTCAGCCACGGCTGCGTCCGGTCCCTGAACGCGGACATCGAGGAGGTCTTCGTGTACCTGAAGTTGGGCGACACGGTCATCTGGGCGGAGTAGGAGGAATCATGCTGAATGTACCCGAGGAAGAGCTTCGCCGCCTGTGCGGGCGGTGGGGGATCCGAGAGCTTTCCCTTTTCGGATCGGTATTGCGGGGGGAATCGGGTCCCGAGAGCGACGTGGACCTACTGGTGGAATTCGAGGACAATATACCGATAACGCTCCTGGATTTCGTCAACATCAGGTATGAATTGGTGCGTCTTTTCAACAGGAAGGTTGATCTGATAAGCAAGAGGGGTCTTCTCAATAGTGGAAACGCAATGCGCAGGGAGGAAATACTCAACACGGCGAGGACGATTTATGAAAAAGCGTGATAAAACATATCTAGGTGATATTCTGGAAGCCGCCGAACGCATCCTGGAATACACGAAGAAGCGGAGTAAGAAGGACATAGAGGCTGATAAAATGATTCAGGATGCCGTTGTACGGCGATTCGAGATCATCGGTGAAGCGGTGAAGAGACTCTCGGTCGAGCTGAAGCAAAACCACCCGGCTATGGACTGGGCGGCGATGGCTGGAATGCGTGACGTCCTCATTCACGAGTACGACGTTGTGGACATAGATATCATCTGGTACACGCTTAATTCGGATGTCCCGAAAATAATTAAGTACGTGCGCGATTTGTTACGCGATGGTTAAGGGGGGTCGCGCGTCTTCAAGTGGACGTCCCGAGGGGCGTCTTTATTATGCGATTTCGATGCGTCGGTCGCTGTCAGCCGCATTCGGCCTCCCGCAGCGCCGATGCCCCACGCTCCTCCTCCAGCCTCAACGCCCGGGCGAGCCGCGTCAGCCCTATCCCACCACCGAACCGCGGGAACATGTCCAGGGCCAGGTAGGCGTCCAGCTCCCGCATCACCCTTTCCCGCCCGAAAAGCTCGAACAGCTTCTCGGCGTACTTCCCGTGGCTGACGCCGTGGAAGTTGGCCCGCATCTCCCCGGGGTTGCAGCTCCTCTCCGCGCTGCCGACGGTCTCCATCCCGTGGAGGATGACGTCCACCTTGTTGAAGAGCCTGTCACCGATTTCCTTCATGTTCCAGAACGGGTGCGACCGGAAGGGGAACCGGGTCAAAATCACGGGGCATCCGTAATCTCGTTCCAGCAGCTCTTCCTCCCGCGCCCCTATGGCCGCCGACCCGTACTTCTCGCACACCTCGTTGTAATCCGCGATGCGGGAGTCGCCCATCCCGAGCTCTCCGATGAGCGCCTTTTCCAGGGCCACCAGGTCGGCCACGCCCCCCTGCGCCTCGAACTCGAACATGGGGAATACGAGGTCGTGCCGGCCCGGAATCGGGCGGGGCTCGTTGCGGTATGACGTGCTCACGCAGAAGACGCCGGGCCACCGGGGGTGGGTCAGAAGCTCGTACTCCAGCCACATCTGCCCCGTCTGCGGCAGGGGCCACTTCTCCCCGGCGAAGGTGAACATGCTTATCGTGTAGGGGTCCTCGCAGGCGGCCAGGATGGACAGCCGCGACTGCACGGGTACCTCGATGAAGCCCCGTTCGACGAAAAATTTCCTGAGCTCCGTCGTGGCGTCGTGGAACCGTTTCGCGTCCTGCATCCGGTCCTTCCTTTCCCGGGGTTTAAAAAAAGGGGGGGAGACCCCCCGCGAGAGTGGTGAAATCCGGGCCCGCCGGGCCGTTTTTTTCGGGCGGCCCGACCGGGCGGTATAAAAAAAAGGGGAGAAAATCCCCTTCGAGAGCGGTGGAACCCGGGCCGGACGAACTTATCCCGGGAAAGTGTATTTTTTTGTTCGCTGGCAGAAGCGCCCCTTCTCGCGTCGGCCTTGCCACGCTAAAATTTGTGTGATTCTAACAGGGAAAATTTTCCTGTCAAGCTTTTTTTCAAGGGCGGTCGGGTCGGCGGCGTGTAATCAGGCGCCACAGCCCGGTCAGAGGGTTGAAACGGGGGACCCTCTCCGCATACGCGGCGTAGTCCGGGCCGAACTTTTCCGCCAGGTGGGGCGCGGCCAGTCGGGCCGCCATGTAGGCCAGGACGGAGGTGGTCAGGAAGGTGGCGGCGGCGAGGAGGCTCTGGTGGATGAAAAAGGCCCCCGCCGACCACCAGGCGGTGGCCGCGTAAAGCGGGTGGCGGATTACGGCGAAGGGGCCGGTGACGACGAGCCGGGTGGTCTTCTCGAAGTTCGCGCTCCCGGGCTTTCCTTTCACGTGCATGAAGACGACGGTGGAGATGAGGGTGGCGCTCGCGACCCCTATCGTCACCCAGCCCAGGTTTTGAAGCCACTCCAGGTCGAAGAGCCGCAGGCTCGTCCAGCCCAGGAGCCACCCCACGAAGAGGCCGCCCACGGCCAGGGATTGGCAGACCTCGTCGGCCCTCCTTTTCCTCGCCGAACCGATGAGCCACCACAAACATTAAAGCGTGATGGCTCCCGCGACGTAATAGGTCCAGTGCATCGGCGCCCCGTCGGTACCTAGAAGAAGTAGCCGACGCCCGCGGAGAAGATGACGTTGCCCATCTCCGAGGAGGGGTCCAGGTAGACCGCCGGCTCCGTGTCGGTCTCTTCCTTCCAGAGCATACGGTCAACGTCCACGCCGCCCTGGAGCCAGCCGCCCTCGAGGTGCAGGAAGAGGTCGTCGAAGTAGACGTCCGCCGCCAGGGACCCCCCGATACCCACCCCTTGCCATTCTACCGAGGTGCGGGTCAGGAGGTCGTTGTAGCCCTCCAGGCCGGGGACCATGTTCTGCGGCTGCTGCCCCGCCCCGTAGTAGTAGAGCTGCGGGATGAGCATCACGTCCAGCCAGTCGTTGTAGTAGAGCGAGAAGGGCACCTGGAGCGACAACAGCGTGGCTAGGATGTGGAGGTCGAGCTCGCTCGACATCTTCCCCGGGTCGTCGTAGGGGTAGTCGAGGACGGCGTAGTTGATCTGGGCGCCCAGCTTGACCCACTCCCGGATGGGAAACAGAACCTTTAACGAGACCCCGAGGATCTGGTGGTCCAGGAATTCGTAGCTCGGTATCTCCCGGTAGTCGTACTCGGTCAGGACGACGCAGGTCTTGGTGGGGAAGATGGCGACGCCGGCGGTGACCTGGATGTAGCGCTCGTTGAAGAATTCTTCGTCGGCCAGGGCGGCGGTGGCCGCGAAGAGTACGAGGGCGGTGACGAGGGTACGTTTCATCGGACCTCCATCCATCCGCGGGGCGCGGTCGGGTCGGAAAAAGAAGCAACCCACATTTTACCATACCACCAGCGCGGGGCGCTGGACCCCGTTACCGCGACGAAAATTATTCGTGTTACGAATGGGTTTTGCCGCGAGCGGAAACGGCGGGGACTAAAGTCCCCGCCCTACATTTTGGCTAACGGCGGTGGATGAACAAACGCGGGCGGGTGTGGACACCCGCCCCTACGTCATCGCAACCGACGAGAAACGGCCTCCCTCTCCCTCCGGGAGAGGGAATGAGGGTGAGGGCCACCTTTGAAAAAACGGCGGGGACTAAAGTCCCCGCCCTACATTTTGGCTAACGTCGGTGGATGAACAAACGCGGGCGGGTGTGGACACCCGCCCCTACGTCATTGCAACCGACGAGAAACGGCCTCCCTCTCCCCGTGGGAGAGGGCCGGGGTGAGGGCTTCCTTTAAAAAGCGGCGGGGATAGGAACCGAGCGAAGCTAGCTATGCCTCCGGCAAATCCCCGCCCTACATTCGTAAATGCGGGCCGACCTGAAGGTCGGCCCCTACGTCATCGCAGAGGGTCGCTCCTACAGGTCATCTCCAAGGAGGTCTACAGATTCTATTTGTCTTGGGTGAGGAATGTTCAGCTTGGCGAACCGCCGCTTACCCACCTGCAGCACCACGCCGTCGTCCCGCTTGGGGTCCAGCTCCAGGTCCACGTCTGACACCTTCTCCCCGCCCAACCTCACACCGCCCTGCTGAATCAGCCGCCTCGCCTCGCCGTTGCTCTTCGCGAAACCGACGTGCTTTATCAACTCGCAAATCCAACGCATGCCGTCGGGAATCTCGTACTCCGGGACCTCATCGGGAATCTCCTTCTGACGAAAGACGGTCTCGAAGTGCTCCTCGGCCTTCCGGGCGGCGGCGGCGCCGTGGTAGAGCGTGACTATCTCCCGCGCCAGCCGCGCCTTGGCGTCCCGCGGATTCAACCCGCCCGACGCCATCCCCTCCTCCATCTTCCGGACCTCGGCGGGATCGGCGTCCGTCGCCAGGGTGAAGTACTTGACGATGAGCGTGTCCGGGATGCTCATCGTCTTGCCGTACATCTCCTCTCCCGGCTCGCTGATGCCGATGTAGTTGTCCAGGGATTTGCTCATCTTCTCCACGCCGTCGGTCCCCTCCAGGAGCGGCACGGTGATGACTATCTCCGGCTCGACGCCGGAGCGGCCCATGATGTCCCGGGTACAGATGAAGTTGAAGAGCTGGTCGGTGCCGCCTATCTCGATGTCCGTCTCGAGAACCACCGAGTCGTAGGCCTGGGCCAGGGGGTAGAGGAACTCGTGGACCCCCACGGGCTGGCCGTCGTTGTAGCGCTGGCGGTAGTCGTTGCGCTCGAGCATCCCGGCCACGGTGTACTTGGCCGCCAGCCGGATGACGTCGCTGAAGCTCAATTTATCGCTCCACTCGGAGTTGAACCGGATGGTGGTCCGCTCCGGGAGGAGAATCTTGAAAACCTGCTCCTCGTATGTTTTGGCGTTGGCGTCTATCTCCTCGCGGGAGAGGGCGGGGCGGGTCTTGCTGCGGCCGGTGGGGTCGCCGATCATCCCCGTGAAGTCGCCGATGACGAAGTCCACGTGGTGGCCCGTTTCCTGCATCTGCCGCAGTTTTCTCAACGGCACGGAGTGGCCGAGGTGGATGTCCGGGGCGCTGGGGTCGGCGCCGAGTTTCAGGCGCAGGGGCTTATTCTCGGCGCGCCTCTTGGCGAGCCGTTTTTCCAATTCCTCGGCGGTGATGCAGTCCACAAGGCCGAAGAGGATGCGTTCCAGCTCGTGTTTGATTTCGCTCATGGTCGGGCCTTTCGGGGTGATTCTATAACAACGGCGCCCCCGGCGCCACCGGGGGCGGTGGTTCGTGTGTTGCGATGACGTAGGGGCCGACCTTCAGGTCGGCCCGTTATTATAAGGAAGCCCTCACCCTTAATCCCGTCGGCGCGCCGCTCCCTGGAAGGCAGAGGGGATAGCTGCACCCCTCACCCCGGCCCTTTCCCTAAAAGGGAGAGGGGGCCGCTGCACTCCTCACCCGCGATTGCGATGGCGTAGGGGCGGGTGTCCACACCCGCCCGCGGGCGACCGTGGAGGACTCGTCCTACCGGTCGCCCCTACGTCGAATTATCGTTGTCCGTAAACGTAGGGCGGGGAATCCTTTCCCCGCCGCTTTTTATAAGGTGGCCCTCACCCCCATCCCCACACCCGGAGGGAGAGGGGGGCCGTTTCCGTCATGCGCTAAATGTAGGGCGGGGACTTTAGTCCACGCCGTTTTCACGCATTACCCTCACACCGGCCCGTCGGCACGCCGCTCCCTTAAAGGGAGAGGGGGTGGTCACAATGTGTAGAGCGAGAGGTCCTTTATCTGCCGGTTGGCGCGGCGCAGGCGACCGGCCAGCGTCTGCGCCAGCTTTATCGCCATCTCGGGGTACTTCTTGAGAAGGTCCATGAACTCGTCACGGTCCAGGTAGTACAACTCGCAGGGCGTCACGGCGACCACGCTGGCCGAGCGGGGCCCGGAATCCAACAGCGCCAGCTCGCCGAAGAAATTCCCCTTCCCCAGGGAGGCCAGCACCTTGGCCCGGTCGGTGTCCAGCACCTGTCGCACCTGGGCCGTGCCCTCGACGATGATGTAGAGCCGCTGACCGGTCTCGCCCTCGACGACGATCTCGTTCTCCGGCTGCACCTCGAGCCGGTGCAAGAGCCCCACTATCTTCTCGAGCTGCTCCTCCTCCAGGTTGGCGAAGAGCTGAATCTGCGCCAGGTCGTTGGTATCCATGGCTTCCCCCGTTCGGCGGGTCTTTCGGGTCCGATTATAGAATATTGGGACGGGGGTGAAAAGGGCTCACCCGAGGCGCCACTCCGCCAGGTCCGGGTGGTCGCGCAGGGTGGGGAGGTCCCCGTCGTAGACGACCTTCCCCCCGCAGAGGACCGCGGCGCGGTCGGCCACTTTTTCCGCGAAGCCCAGGTCGTGGGTGGCGACGAGCATGGTCTGGGGCAGGGAGGTAAGGAGCTGGACGAGGTCGCGGATCGCGGCCGGGTCGAGCATGGCCGCCGGCTCGTCCAGGGCCAGAAGGCTCGGGCGGCAGACCATCACCGCCGCCAGGGACAGCCGCCGCCTTTCCCCGTAGGACAACCGGAACGGCGGGATGTCCGCCTTGTCCGCCAACCCGGCCCAGTGGAGCCAGCCGTGGACCTCCTCCTGGATTTCCTCCGCCGGCCACCCGCGGCACAGCGGCCCGTAGGCCACCTCCTCGCGGCAGGAGGGGGCGAAGAGCATGTCGCCGGGGTCCTGGAACACCAGCCCCACCCTCTCCCGGACGGCCTTTTCGTTCCCCCGGGCCTCCAGCCCGTCCACCGCCAGGCGCCCGGAGTAGGGCAGCGCGGCGGGCAGGCAGAGGAGGAGGGTGGACTTCCCGGCGCCGTTCCCGCCCAGAAGCGCCACGCGCTCCCCGGCGGCCAGCCGGAGGTCCACGCCCGCAAGCACCGTCGGCCCCTCGGGGTAGCGGCAGGTCAGGCCATCCAGTACCAGCGTCGAGGCTGCGTGTCCGTCAGTCAATGTAGGTCCAGAGGGTGACGCCCAGAGGCAGGATGGCGACGACCAGGTAAATCCAGTCCAGCGCCCGCAGCGGGGCTCCTTTGGTGAATGTCGGCTCGCCGTCGCCGCGCAGGCTCATGGCCAGCCCCAGCCGGTGCCCCCGGTCCAGGCTCTTTTTGAACACGGCGCCCAGGGTCCCCCCCAGCGCCCTTCGCCGGAGGGCGCGCCCGGCGCCCGGTCCACGCAGCTCCACGGCCCGCGCCCGCCGGGTCATCTCCTCCCCCAGCAGGTGGAGCTGGAGCCAGCTCACGGCGAAGAGGCCCGAGATGACGCGCGGCAGGGGGAAGCGGGCCAGGGCGATGACCGCCCCGTTCGCGCCCAGGGCGGAGACGGCGGCCCCCATCGCGAGGATGGCCACCGCCCCGCGGGAGACGATGGAGGCCCATAAAAGGAGCCCCTCCCGGTAGACCGTCAGGCCGAGAATTTTCCCGACCGGGGTCCCCGGGCCGAAGAAGGGGGTGGCGGCGGTGATGAGCGTCAGGATGCCCACGCCCCGCAGGAGCCAGCGCAGAAGCCCCCGGGGGCGGGGCTTCAAGAAAATCCAATTCGCCAGGAGCAGCCCGGCGACGAGGCCGGCGCCGACGATCTCGCCCGCGGGGAGGGCCGCCGCGGCCGCGGCCGTGACGAGCGCCCCGCCCAGGGCGACGCGGGGACGCGGACGCGCCGGGCCGGTCTGGATGGTCTCACAGGGGGTCATCGCCTCAACCCGCGTCCGTCATTTTCTCTTCAGCGCGGACTCCCTCCTCCCGTCTTCGTGGTGGGGGATGTCCTCGGGCAGTATAACCCCGGGCCTCAGAGCGGTGATATTCCAGGACTGGACCGAGGCGGACCTGCCCTTGACCATCATCGGCTCCAGCTTCTCGGCGACGATGTAGTCCCGCACTAAACGGTGGACCTCCTCGTTAACGATTATCTGGCCCTCACAGGCCAGCCCCTCGAGCCGGCTGGCCAGGTTGACCGTGTCGCCGATGGCGGTATAGTCCAACCGCTCATCGGAGCCGATGTTGCCGACGATGACCTGGCCGGTGGTCATGCCGATGCCTATGCAGACGGTCTGCAGCCCGGCTTTCGCCCGCTCCCGGTTCAGCCGGGTGATGCCCTGCTGCATCTCCAGGGCGGCCAGGATCCCGCGGAGGGCGTGGTGTTTCTGGTCCAGCGGAGCACCGAACACGGCCATCACGCTGTCGCCCATGAACTTGTCCAGAGTGCCGTCGTAGGCGAAGACCGACTCGGTCAAGAAGCTCAGGTACGTGTTGAGGACGGCGACCACCTCCTCGGGAAGCATCTTCTCGGCCAGGGACGTGAAACCGCGTATGTCGGCGAACATGATGGTGACCTCGCGGCGCTGACCCCGGGACTGCTTCAGGTGGAGCTGCGGATTGCTGATTATCTGGTCCGCCACCTGACGGCTGACGTAGAGGCGGAAGGCGTTGCGGATGTAGTTGCTCTGCTTCAGGCTCTCGGCCATGTTGTTGACGGCCCGGCCCAGGTCGCCGATCTCGTCCTTGCGCTTAACCTTGATGCGGTAGCTGAGGTCCCCCTTGCCGATGCGGCCCACGCCGGCGGCGATGCGGCGCAGCGGCCGGGTGAGGACTACCCCGTAGAGGATGGCCAGGATGAACGCCGCCCCTAGGGCGATTCCGGCGATGAGGAACATCGTGCGGCGCAGCTCCTCCACCGCCCGGGCCACAGGGGCCTCGGAGATGGCCACGTGGACCTCGCCGATGCGGCGGCGGGTCTTCGAGTCGCCGATAACGATGGGTGCCGCGACGTCGCGCGCCGGCTGGCCCTCGTAGATGAAGGGGTTGTCCTCCACCCCCTCCTCCACCGGCGCGTAGCCCTCCCAGGACGGCGCGAAGGGCTTCCCGATGCCCCCCTCTTCGAACTCGGAGTGGGCGAAGACGATGCCGTCGGAGTCCACCACGGCGGCGTAGAGCACGTCGGGCAGCGTGGAGGCGTCCACGACGAACTGGGCCAGGCGCAGGTCGTCCAGGCGCCCCAGCTCGTCCGCGGAGTTGACTGCCAACATCCGGGCCACGCCCTCGCCCCGGAGGCGTATCTGGCCGATGGCCTGCCGCCGGGCCTCGGCCTCGAGACGCCAGGCGAGCGCCACCGTCAAGGCGACCATCAGGACCAGAATCGCCACAGCCAGCTTGATGCTGATGGAAATCCGCATCGCTCACTCTCCCGGGCGTCGGCCCCCCGATTGATAGAGGACGCGTCGCCCGCTCCGCCATGCGGTTCACAGTCCGCCGCCCGTAAACCGGGCCTACCCCTGCAGGGCCGCCAGGAGCTGCCGCGCCCGCTCGATGTTCGGGCCCGCCTTGGGATGATCGGGCTGGTAGTAGAGGCACTGTTCCCAGTAGTATATCGCCAGCTCGTAGTCCTTGCGCGTGTAAGCCTGGACGCCCTTCAGGTAGAACTCGTTGGCGGTGATGGGGTCCGATTCACGCACCGTCGTGGTCTGGGCGGCCTCGATTTTCGCCAGGTACTCCGCGGCCTTCCGGTTGCCGGGGTCGAGGCGCTGCGCCTTGTGGAAGAGGTCCTTGGCGGCGGCGTACTCGCCTCTATCGTAGCGGGCGATGCCGTCCTCGACGAGGGTTTTTATCTGAAGGGAGAGGTTGTCTCGGCACTGGCTGATGGCCACGGGCAGCTCCGGGTCGTCGGGGGCCAGCTCGTTGGCCTTCATCCAGTGGTCCAGGGCCTCGTTGTAACGCCCCTGCTCCTCCAGATTCCGTGCCAGGCGCTTCTCCTGTTTCACCTGCTTCGCCAGGTTGCTCTCGGACAGACTCAGGTACTCCAGGGCTAGGCTGTTCGTGGGGTCCAGGACCAGGACCTCGCTCCAGGCGGTGATGGCCCCGCGGTAGTCCTCGGCGGCGAAGAGATCGGCGGCCTTCTGGGAGAGCTTGGCCACCTTGGCCTCCCGCTCGGCCAACTGCCTGGACAGGCCGTTCGAGGCTGAGGTGATAAGGCTGAGGGCGTCGGTGTTTGCGGGATCGATCCCCAGGGCGGCGGAGAACTCGGCCAGGGCCAAGACGTAGTCCTCATTCTCCAGGTAGAGCTTGCCCTGGGAGATGCGGTCGTTGATCTCGAACTCTCGGACCAGCCCGACGGCCGCGTAGTACGCCAGGGCCGCCTCGGTGTAGGACGGGTCCCAGATCAGGGCCTTGTCGAAGGCGCTGACGGCGTCGGCGTAACGCTCCTGCCCGAGCGCGTCCTGCCCCTCGGTGTAGAAGGCGCGGCTGGTGGCCCGCCCCAGCTCGGCGATCTGGTTCAGGTAATCCTGCAGTGTGTCCCTGCGGCTGGTGACGTAGGCGAAGTCGTACCCCAGCCCCGCGCGGTAGGAGCCGCCCAGGTCGCCCTGGTTTGTGTAGGCGAAATCGAGGGTGATGCCGACGACCTGGAGGCCGATTCCGGCGGAGAGGCCGGTCATCGAGCCGCCCTGGGAACCGTAGCCGAAGGTGTAGCCGACACGGAGTGCCGCCGTGTCGAAAAGGACGTACTCGCCGCCCACGTGGGCGTAGAGGTTGTCCACGGCGTCGTCGAGGTGGTACTCGGCGTCCAGGTTGAAGCCGAGGTCGCCCTCCAGGAAGCTCAGGTTGACGCCGCCGACAACGTTCGACGGCAGCGGGGTTTGGGCGCTGATGAATGTAAGGGGCGTGCCGAGGTTCCTCCCCGCCACGCCCACGGTGAGCCAGTCGAAGGGGAGGCGGTACTGGACGCCCAAATCGAAGCTCGCCCCGGTGGCCGAGTAGGTGTCCAGGCGCTGGTGGACCACCCCGGCGGTGAGGCCGGCCGAGAAGCCGTCGAAGAGCTCGATTCCGTAGCCCGCCTCGGCGGCCAGGCCCATGGCGTCGAATGTGCCTTCGGGCTCGTCGGTGTCGCCGGTCCGCCGCTCGAAGCCGCCCACGTTCATGTAGGTCGCGCCCAGCGAGAGAACCCCCGCCTTCCCGATGGGCAGACAGCCGGCCAGGTAGCCGAGGCTCGTGTCGGCGATCCAGCTCGTGAAGGCGGCGTTTATCGCGGCCTCGGTGCGGAAGCCCAGGCTGGCCGGGTTGTAGAAGAGCCCGGCGAGGTTCCCGCCTTCCCCGGCGCCGGTGCCGCCCATGCCCACGGCCCGGATGTCCTCCGGCAGCAACAGGAAGGTCGCCCCGGCGTTCCCGGCGAGGGCCACCGCGGTCAGAAAGAGGAGTAGAATCGTTGACACGAAGCGCTTCGGCATCGCGTTCTCCTAAAGGGAGTGCGGAAAGTAAGCTCCAGGGCGCCCTTTGAGTCCGGTTTTAGCGAACGACGGCCAGCTTCTTCATCACGGAGCCGGAGCGCCCCATCCCGCTTATCTCTTCGGCGGCCAGGCGGAAAATGTAAACGTCGCTGGCGACGCCGTCCAGGTTCCAGACGAAGGCCCCCGGTGTTCCCACGACGAACTCGCCCCGCTCGCGGTGCACCTCGCGGCCGGCCAGGTCGTAAACCACGAGCTCGACCCGCGCGTCGCCGCCCACGGTGAAGGCGAAGTGGGCCGCGTCGCTGGCGGGATTGGGCCAGACGTACGCCCGCGACGGGTCGAAGAAGTCGCCCTCGGTCTCCACCACGACGGATTGCAGGGGGGACCAGTTGCCCGCCGCGTCCCGCGCGTGGACGTAGAGGATGTGGGTCGAGCCGTCGGCCCAGCCGCTCGCGTCAACCAGAGCCAGGAGCTCCTCGTAACTGTCGTCGAAATCGCCGTCCCCCGCCGACATGGGCATGCCCTCCCCGTCCTGCCCCGCGTCGTCCACGAAGTACTCGCCGCCGGCGATGAACGAGCCGCCGCGCTCCGCGTCATCGGCTTTGCAGGTCAGGCTCACCACGTCGGCGCCGAAGGTGGGGTTGGGGTTGGCCTTGACGTCGGTGACCTCGGGCGGGTCCTCGTCTATGTCCCCCTCGCCGCCGGTGGTGAAGCTGAAATCGTAGGCGCCTTCCTCCGGGCCGTTGCCGTCCTCGAGGGGCTTCCCGTCCTCGTCGGTGATCCCGAAATCCAAGAGAACACTGATCAGGCTTCGGGGGGGCAGGCCGGGGTCGGGTTCGGCGATGAACTCGAAATTGTCGCCCTCGAGCCGGCCGTCCCAATCTATCTCGATCCCGTCGGCGAAGATGTGGAAGTTCTCCCTGAAGCTGTCCAGATCCATGCGGCGGTCGAACTTGACTAAGATATTCGTGTTGAGGGGCACGTCCTTAGCGCCGTCGGGGGGGACGGTTTCCTCGACCCGGGGACCGTCCGGTCTGCTCGACCCGCCGGTTTCGAAGCCGAAGTCGTAGGCGCCCTCCGCCGGGCCGTTGTCGTCCTCGAGGGGGGTCCCGTCCGAGTCGGTGATGCCCTCGTACAACAGGACCTCGATCAGCTTCAGGGGCGGCAGACTTTGTTCGGGATCGGCGACGAAAGTGGATTCGTCGTCTCCCTCGAGCCGGCCCGTCCACGGGATCTCGATCTCGCCGTCGTAGATGAAGAAGTTCCCCTCGAAGCTGGCAAGGTCCATGGATCGGCTAAAGACGACCCAGATATCCGTGTTGAGGGAGACGCCCTGAGCGCCGTCGCTGGGGATGGTTTCCACGACCCGGGGGCTGTCCGGATCCCCACCCGGGTTGTAGCTCAACCGAAAACTTTCCACGACGGGGAAGGAATAGGGCACGTCGTTTCCTGCGAAAAATTCGAGCTTGTACTGAACGTACCGCATCCCCTGTTCGATGCCCTCGAGGTTGTAATAGTTATCTATCAAGACCCAATCGCCGTTCATCTGCGGGGTGTCGTCGGAACGGAGGTAGACTTTCAGATCGGAATTTTCCGGCAGGTCGACCGGGATTTCGATGGAGTCGAAGGTGGAGGGTTCCCCGCAGTCGTAGGGCAGGCTGATAATCTCGGCGGTGGGATGGGCCATGAACACGATGAAGGGGGTCTCCAGAATCAACGAATTGCCCGATGCGTAGATAAAACCGAAGTTGGGGTCCTGTAAGAGAACGGGGACCGCGTCGAGATCGTCCCAGGGGTCGTCAAAGTAGTTGCCGGTCCACGACAGACCGTCGTCGTCGGAGATCCACAGTCCGGCCCCGCCGACGCCTATCCCAGAGATGAAGACGATGCCGTCGTCTGCGACCAGGATGTCGTGGACTTCGGTCAGGCCCGTGTATTTGAAATCGAAGAGGTAGAAGTCCGTGGGATCGTTGTCGTTGATCCGACAGACCAGCGGCGATCCGTGGGCGTTGGACGTGGCGAGGTAGACGTAAGTATTCATCCCGCTGGTGGAGGGACCGGTGGAGGCGAATTGGGGCGCGTCCACCGGACCGCCGTAGTAATCCACCGTCCATTCGCTCCAGGAGTCCCCGTCGTCGGTCGAGTAGTAGAGCAGGTCGTTGCCCACGTTGTTATCTACGGCGACGAAGAGATCATCCGTATGTCCCATCCGCCAGATGGCGTACAGGTGGAACGGATCCCCGGGGAATTTGTCCCCGTCGGTACTCCAGTCGTTTCCATCCCAGAGCCAGAGCCTGGCGTCCGTTTGGTCGGTATCAGAGACGGTCAGATAGCCGTGGTAGGAGTCGTCGAAGAGGAAGCGGGCGTTGGTGAACGTCGCGTCCGGAATCTCGGTTTGTAGATCCCAGGCGCCGTCGAGGCCGTCCAGGATGTAGATCTCCAAGCCATCATTCGTGTTGGCCGCCACGTGCAGCTCGTTTGTGTCCGGTCTCTGGGCGATGTAGAGGAGCGGACCACGTAAATTCGGACTAATGTTTTCATTCCAGGTAACGCCATAGTCGTCCGAGTAGTAGATGGCGAGTTTGCCGTTTGCGGCCAGTCCGCCGACAACCTGGTAGAAGGTTTCGGAACCGTGGTCGAAGTAGTTGGTCTCGCAGGTGATCACACGCATGAGCTCTATCCCATCGCCGAATTCGCCGACATCATCCGGGTTCGTACTCGGTGCGTAGGGAAAGATGTGGTTGTCCCCGGTCCCCGGGTCCACGACGTAGCGCCACCAGGCGAGGTTCACAGACGTGTCGAAGCTCTTCCGGTGTTGGTTCCAGAGCCAATCCCCTTCCGGCGCCGGACCGTCCACCCAGCTGTCCTGAATCCAATCATCGGCCAGGATGGGTGTGATCAGGGGCAGGAATAAAAACAGTGCGACTACCTTCCCTCGCATTGGGTACCTCCACCGCAAATGGCAACAAAGCTCACTCTACAATATATTTACACTCTTTTCTAGTGGCAAATACCGACCTTTGTGTGGTCGGTATTTATGAGTGGAGCTGCGCTGTTGGCTTGGTTCTAGGCCTTTTTCAGCGAGACGAGCTTCGCCAGGCCGAGGCCGAGGGCGAGGGTGGCGATGGCGCCGAGGATGCCGGCCAGGATGGTGGAGCCCGTTGAACCGTCGCCGCCCGCGTCATAGTCGGGCCAGGGCGAGTCCACCAGGTGTTCCCCCTCCTCCAACTCTGCCGCTGCACCTTCGTCGGTCGCCCGCTCCAGGGCCGCCTCGAGGCCGTCGGGGTAGGGCGAGGCCAGGGGGCTGGCCAGCGCCGCGACCAGCGCCAGGGCTCCCAATACGATGAGGACGATGGTGAGCCGCTTCATCGCGCCACCCCCCCTTCCAGTCGCCGCTCCAGGACGCCCGCCCCCTGCAGCACCTCCACCACCACTACGGTGATGAGCCCCTCGCCGACGCCCACCAGGGCGTGGAACCCGACCATGAGGCCGAATACGGTCGCGGGGGGGTATGGTGTGGAGAGGCAGATGGCGGTGGAGGTCACCGCGGAGGCGACCACGGTGGCGCCGAATCCGGCGGTGAAAGCGGCCGCCCGGCGGCGCCAGCCGGAGGGGGTCCCCCCGCCGACGAGCCGGTAGAGGCCGTACCCCACGAGGGCGCCGGTCACGCCCATGGCCAGGGTGTTGAGCCCCAGCGCCGTGACGCCGCCGTCGGCGAAGAGGAGGCACTGGACGGCCAGGACGGTGAAGATGACCAGGATGCCCATGGCGGGCCCGAGGGCGATGGCCGCCAGCGCCGCGCCGACCAGGTGGCCGGAGACGCCGGGCAGGATCGGGAAGTTGAGCATCTGGGCGGCGAAGATGAAGGCCGCCAGCACGCCGGCCAGCGGGACCAGCCCCTTTTCCATCACCTTCCGGGCGCGGACGACGGCCCAGGCGAGGCCGCTCCCGCCCAGGGCCCAGCCGCCGGCCCACACCGCCGGTTGCAGAAGACCATCGGGAACGTGCATTCCACTCCTTCTCGGTTGAGTAAAGCCGTCGGGCGGCGGTGCTCCGAAGGAACCTCGCGGTTCTCGGAGTACGACTTGGAAATTGGGTCGGGTCTCCGGTCCGTCGGGGATGGCCGTCAGACCGACCGAACCGACCTCAGGGGTGCGCCGGACGGAGCGGCGCGGCCTGCAAGCGGGCCTGGAGGACCCCCGGGGCGCTCCCGAGACGCTCCACCAGGTCGCGGATTTCCCCCCCGGGACCCCGCACCACCACCACCTCCAGGCAGCGGCGGTGGTCCAGGTGGACGTGCATGGTGGAGTGGACGAGCCCGCCCGCGTCGTGCTGGATTTCGGTCAAGCCGCCGGGCTCCCGGGACCGGTGGTGGTCGTAGAGGAGCGTGACGGTGCCCATGACCTCCTGGTTTTCCGCGAACTCGCGCTCGGCGAGGAATTCCTGAACCAGGCGGCGCAGGGCGTCGCTGCGGTTGCGGAAGTTCCCGGTCGCGGCGTCGAAGCGCTCGACCAGGTCCTCGGGCATCGCCACCCCGAAGCGCACCAGCTCGGCCATGAGCCCTCCCGTAGCACGATTCGCCAATATCGTAGCACCGGATGGGGAGTCTGTCAATACCCCTTTTAATTTGTAGGGCGGCCCCGTAGGACGAGTCCT
>DATKYS010000001.1 GCA_035528375.1 bacterium | reverse complement strand
TAAGACCATTGAACGACGTAGGGCGGCAACTCCGTGTGCCGCCATTCTCTCCCTCTCCCCGCGGGAGACCTGCGAGGCACGGGCCAAGGGTGAGGGCTGCCTTTGATAAATCGGCGGGGACTAAAGTCCCCGCCCTACATTTCCGATGAGGGGAATGCCCTCCCCTTACATGGGGAATTCCACCACCCAGAACACGTCCACCTCGCCGGGTGAGTCAACCTCGAAGGTCTCCACCAGCTTGTCCAGCTCGGCGCGGAAGGCCTCGTTGTTGTAGGCCCGGTCGTCGCCGTGACCGGTGGCCACGGAGTTGATCCGGTCGAACTTCCCGTCCACGAAACGGATGTAGTACTGGACGTCGCCGCCGAAGTCGTCACCGGCGTATTTATCGGATATCGCCTTGACCTCGTCGGAGTAGTTGGCCTTGAGGTACTCGAGCGCCGCGGCCCCGAGGTCCTCCTCCGGCTCCTCGATCCTGCCCGTGTCGGTCGTCTCGTCACCGGCGAGAACGGTCATGTAACCGGATATGAGCCATTTGCCCCTGTCCTCGGAGAGGGTGAGCTCCAGGTCGTACGACATGTTGTTCTCGGTGTAGCGGGCGTTCTCGAAGGTGACCGTCGTGCCGAAGAGACCCTCCTCGAGCACGTAGCCGCCGGATATGGTCAGGCCCTTCTCGTCTATGAGCGGCCAGAGCACGTCCACGTACTGCGGGTCTATGACGAGCCCTTTCAGGCTTTCCTGATCCTTGTCCTGCACCACTTTGAGGAATGCCTCCACCGTGCCTTCGGGTTTGGATAGATCGACTTTTTCCTCCTCGGCCTCCTCGCCGCAGCCGGCGATGCCGAGCACCAGTGCGGCCAGAAGCGCCGCAATCAGCAATCCGCGCATGATACCTCCTCGTTTACGGCTTGGCCGTCGCACTTACGCCGGAGGCGTTACCCCGTTTTACGGCTGCGCCGTCGCATTTACGCCGGGTGCGTGACTGCGTTTCAGGCGTGTGCCCGATCCGCCGCTCCCGCGTGTATGGAGGAATTCCAAAATGCGTTCGTTCGGGTGTGTCGAAAAGCGGCTACGTCCCGGGCTCCGCGGCCACCTCTCCGGTCCCGTCCGCGGTATCCTCGGCCGGCTCGGTCCCGGTCTCCTCCTCGGTTACGAAGGCGTAGTCCTGGCCGTTGATGATCCAGCCCTTGCTCATGGCGGGATCATCGCTGATGTAGAGCTGCTGCTCGTAGGCTCCGTAACCCTCCCAGTGGGCGCTGTCGAAGATGACGTGCTTGCCGAAGGAGCTGTCCTCGATGTGATACCCCTGCGAGAAGGTCAGGCCGCTCTCGGTGATGCGCTCCCAGATGGCGTCGGCCGAGCTCTTTTCGTAGAAGAGGCTGTCGAAGACCTCCTTGTTTTGGGAATTGGCCGCCTTGATGAAGGCGTCCACCAGGGTCTCCGCCGTCGGATAGACCTTCGGCCCGTCCGCCTCGGTCCCGTCGCCGTTCCCTTCCTCCCCTTCGCCCCCGCAGCCTGAGAAGGCGAGGGCCAGACCGGCCAGGACCAGAAAGATCGTGAAGCGTTGCACATCCCCTCCTTTGGGAATCGGACTCGTCACGGAAATGGGCCGCCCGAAGGCGACCCATCAAGGTTCTAGAGATCGGTCGCGACTTTATGCGAGGCTCTACTCGACAACGGGCTCGGGAGCGGGCTCGACGACGGGCTCGACCGCCGGGGCGACGTAGTCGGCCATCGGGAAGTCCATAGACCACAGAACGTCAACCTCGCCCATCTCGGCGATCTGGAAGGTCAGGATGAGCTTCTCCAAATCGGCCCTGAAGGCCTCGTTCTCCCAGGCCTTGGTGTCCTCGCCGGACTGCGCCCAGGAGTTGATGCCGGTGACGGCGCCGTCCAGGAAGGCGATGTAGGGCTGGATGTTGCCGGTGACCTTGAACTTCTCGCCCAAGGCTTTGACCTGAACGGTGTAGGAAGCCATCAGCTCATTGAGAACGGCTTCCTCGTCCACGGGTACGACCGTCTCGACGGCCTCGTAGCCGGTGCAGAGCCAGCCGCCGTCTTCAGTCGCGGCGACGTTCAGGGTGAAAGTAAATTCCGCCTCAGCCTCCATGTAGACGGCCTTCTCCCACGTCACAACGCCGTCGGTGATGGTGTAGGCGCCCTCGATCGTCAGGCCTTTATCCAGGAGCGCGACGACCTCGTCGGCCATTTTAGCGTCCGTGAACAGAGGCGCGAGCGCCTCGACGGGCTTTTCGGCCGCCAGAGCCGCGACAAAGGCGTCAACGAGCGCCTCGGGTTTCTCGTACTTTACCGCCTCGCCACACCCGGCAAAGACGATAGCCAGGGCGGCGACCAGGGCGAACAGGAAATAGCGACGCATGTATCCTCCTCGGTTTTATCCACTTGTCCGGCAACTTGCCGGACGTCCTTAAAACTAAGCCGGCACGAAGCTCCCTCAGGAACGCGAAGCCCATTCGCCAGCAGTTTTTTTCCGACTCTTCGTTAGAGTAGCTTAGTAAATTCCGGTGGAAAAGTCAAGGGATTTCTGGAGATTCGGTATCCGTTGCGGGCCTATCCTCCGGCCCATCCGACTCACCCTCCCGCCCCCGATCTGCCCCGTTTTTCAGGAAATTCCGCTCCGGCCAGCGTTCCGCCAACAGACGCGAAAGCTCTCCCTCGACACCGATCCGCTTGGGGAAGTAAAACCGCGGGTGCTCCGTTCCCAGATACTCCTGGTGGACGAAGCCGCCGGGGTGGTCGTGGGGGTACAGGTAGCCCTCACCGCGGCCCAGCTTGTCCGCCCCGCGGTAACCCGTGCCGCGCAGGTGGCCGGGGACGGGGATCGCCGGCCGCTCCTTGACGTACTCCCGGGCGAGGGTCAGCGCCGTGCCGCAGGCGTTGGACTTGGGGGCGCAGGCGACGTAGACGGCCGCCTGGATCAGGTTGTAGGCCGCCTCGGGTATGCCGATTAGCTCCAGGGCCTGGGCCGCCGCCACCGCTACGACGAGTGCATGTGGGTCGGCGTTCCCCACGTCCTCCGAGGCGCAGATGACGATGCGGCGGGCGATGAAGCGCGGGTCCTCGCCGCCCTCCAGGGCCAGCACCATCCAGTACACCGCGGCGTCGGGGTCCCCGCCCCGCATGCTCTTGATGAAGGCCGAGATGCGGTCGTAGTGGTAATCGCCGGCGCGGTCGTGGAGGGGGCTCTGCTCGACGGCGACGCGCTCCGCATCCTCTACGACCAGGTTAATGTGACCGTCCCCGTCGGCCGTGGCGGTCACGGCGGCCAGCTCCAGAGCGGCCAGCGCCCGGCGGGCGTCGCCCCCGGCGTAGCCGGCCAGGCGATCCAGAAAGCCGCCGGCGGCGGAAATTTTCATCCCGCCCAGGCCCCGCTCCCCGTCGGCGAGGGCCCGCTCCAGGAGCGCCCGGATGTGCCCCGGCTCCAGGGGGGCGAGCTCCAGGACGACCGAGCGGGAGAGGAGGGCGCCGATGACGCTGGTGTAGGGGTTGTGGACGGTGGCGCCGATGAAGATCACCACCCCGGCCTCCACCGCGGGTAGAAGGGCGTCCTGCTGGGCGCGGTTGAAGCGGTGAATCTCGTCTATGAAGAGGACGACGGGCTTGGAGAGGCGGGCCTGCCGGGCGCGCTTCGCCTCGGCGACCACCCGGCGCACGTCGTCCACCTTGGCCGTGACGGCGTTGAGGCGGGCCACGCGACCGCCGACCTGCGCCGCCGCCGCCAGGGCGATGGTCGTCTTCCCCGACCCCGGCGGGCCGTACAGAATCAGGCTCGGGAGACGGCCCCGCTCCACCGCCGTGCGCAGCGGGGTGCCGGGGCCGATGATTTTATCCTGGCCCACCACCTCGGCCAGTTTAACCGGCCGCATCCGGTAGGCCAGCGGCGCGTCGGGTTCGGGAAGGCTGTCGAAGAGCTCTTCCACGGCTAGGGGGCGCCGAGCCTGTTGAAGAGGAGGCCGGTCAGGCGGCGGACCCCCTCGGGGGTCAGGCGCAGCTCGATGCCGTAGGTCTCGTCTCCGGTCCGCCGCTCCTCCCGGGAAACGAAGAGGTAGCCGCGGACCAGCGCGACCACCTGCCTGTAGGAGGCGACGTCCAGGAGGGCCTTCGGGTAGAGCGCCTCCTCGAGCCGATCGAGAAAATCGTCCTCCGCCGCGTCGTAGGCCCGCAGACGGGTGCGGCGGCGACCCTCGTCGTCGGCGACTCCCCCCACCGGGGCGACGCCCCAGCCGGAGATTTTCTCCAATTTTCCGGCTATCACACCGGCCCCGAGAGTGAGAGCCTCACCGTGGATGGAGGTGAACGCCGAGCCCGCGCTCGTTCCGACCCGGGCGAGGAACTGGCGCACGGCCTCGAGGAGGCTGGACTGCACCGCAGCGATGTGGACGGTGCCCAGGCGCTCGTCGTAGCCGCCCCGGCCGAGGAGCCTCGCCGAGACCGCCAGGCCGGCGGGGCCTGAGTTTACGGCGATTAACAGGGTGGGGACATCTCCGACGAGGAGGGGCAGCAGCTCGGGGTAGGGCGCGTCCCAGGGGACGCCCGCGGGGAGTAGCTCGGCCTCGGGCCAGGCCTCGGTCAGCGCGGAAAGCTCTTCCCCGTCGGCCCCGGTGAATAGAAGCCGCACGTCGGCGGAACCGGCCGCCGCGGTAAGGGAGATGATAACACCGGTAACGGCAAGGATTCTCACGGAAACTCCCCCACCGCCGCGCCCGCGGGGACGTTTTTTCCTAAAAATTCCCCCGGCGTGTCGGGCGCCAGGCAGACGTGCCGCCCCACGGTTATCCCGGCGGGCAGCGCGACGCTCTTGCCGACGACCGTGACGCCGCCGGAGAAGAGCCCGCCGAAACGCTCGTTCCCGTCGTACACCTCGCCGACGCCGACCTTGGCCTTCTCACCGACATCGCAGAAACGGTCCATGACCACCCGGTCCACCACCGCCCCGCGGTGCACCGCCGTGTCGCCGAAGAGGATGGAGTCCCGCACCAGGGCCCCCTCCTCCACGTAGACCCCGCGGCTCAGGATCGAGTTGATGACCTTGCCGTTGACGATGGAGCCGTTGGCCACCAGGCTGCGGACGGCGTGGCTCCCGGGGCCGAACTTGGCCGGCGGCATCTCGTCGGTGGGAGTCATGATGGGCCAGGAGGGGTCCACCATTTCCAGGCGCGGGGTATCCCGCAGGAGCTCCATGTTGGCCTGGTAATAGGGCGTCAGCTCGCCCACGTCCTCCCAGTAACCGTTGAAGGGGAACTGGTGAACCACCTTTTCGGACACGGCGGGTACGACCACGTCCTGTACCAGGTCGTACTGGCCCTTTCTCAGCGGTTCCAGCTTGTGGGTAAGGTAGGCCGCGTCGAAGAGGTAGATGGCCATGCTGGCCAGGGTTCCCGCGGGCCGGTCCGGCTTCTCCAGAAAGGCGGTTATCCGGTCGTCGTCGGCGACCTCCACGATGCCGAAACGGCGGAGGTCCTTGAAATCCGCCGGGGCGGTGGCGACGGTGACGGCGGCCCGGCGGCGGTGGTGCTGGCGGATGAGCCCCCGGAAGTCCATCTTGAACACCAGGTCCCCGGGCAGGACCAGCACGAAGTCGTACCCCTCGAACTCGCGGCGGTTCTGCCGCAGCGCGTCGGCGGTGCCCCGGTACCAGGACGACCCCGCCTCGGTCTGAATCGGTTGCAGGAGCGAGACCCCGGTCCGCTTGCGGTCCAGGTCCCACGCCTGGCCCGTACCCAGGTGGTCCATCAGGCTGATGGGGTTGTACTGGGCCAGGATGCCGATGTCGAAGAGCCCGGAGTTGACGCAGTTGGAGAGGGGGAAGTCAACGAGGCGGTACCGCCCGCCGAAGGGCATGGACGAGACCGCCCGGTGCGAGGCCAGAACGGACAGACCCTCGCCTTTGCCCCCGGCGAGGATCATCACCTTCACCCGTTCGTCGCCCAGAAAGCCCACGTGACCTCAATAGTAGTGGAGTATGACGCCGCCCTGACCGACGATCCACCCCTCGCTGAGGGAGAGCATCTCGACCGCCGTCAGGTCCTCGTCGGTCGGGGAATCGAGGAGACTCAGGCTGCCGCCGTCGTCGAGGACGACCGTCCCCCGGGCTCCCACGGCCAGGAAGTGCTCCGACGAAGCGGCGCCGACGTCCTTCAGTAAATCCGTCGTCGGGCTGTCCAGGGACGTCCAGTCGTCGGTGTCGCCGAGGAGGATGACCCCCCCATCGCCCACGACGAGGTAGCCGTCGTCCGTATCGGCGATTCCGTTCAGCGGACCGCCGACGCCCAGGTCGTAAACCTCCGCCCCGCCGTCGTCCCCGAACACGACGGAGCCGTCGGTGGTCACGGCGACGAACCCGCCCGGGGTCGCGGCCACGTCGGTGAAGTTGTGGCCCTCTACGACCGTCTGGGTCCAACCTCCGTCCGCGTAGTGGAGGACCGCGCCGTTCACGCCCACCACCCAGAAGTCCTCCGCCGTCCCGTCCACGGCGGTCAGGTCCTCGTAGGTCAGGTTGAAGTAGCGCGTCCACTCTACGCCGTCGCAGCGAACCATCAACCCCTCCGGTCCCACGGCGATGCAGCCTCCGTCGCCGTCGCCCAGCACCGCCGACAGGTCGCCCTCCGGCCCCTCGACGATGGACCAGTCGGTCCCGTCGTAGAAGAGGACGGTGGCCTGAAGCTCGTCCTCGCCGGCCGGGCCGACCGCCCAGCCCTCGCCGTTGCCCAGCCACACGTCGAGGAGGTTTTCCTTGAAAGGCTTATCGGGATTGCCGTTGAGGAAAAGCTCGTAGAGGACGAGCTTCGGCGGCTTGCCGAATCCGCTCGGCTCGCAGCCGGCGAGTAAAAGAGCCGCGATGACGGCGGCCAGAAGCGGGGCGTAGTGTTTCAAGACCGGACCCTCCGAGGTCGGGGTTTTCGACTCTCGGGACGATTATATACCCGGCGCCCGGCCCCCGGCAACCGACCAGCCCGGAGGCCGGTGTTCCTCTCCACCTAATCGCAAATCAATCTCAACAAAGGTCGCCGCGCCCATCCCGAACAATCCGCCGAAACCCGCTTCCTTCCGCCCTCCCCGCCCCGCCTTGACTACGTCGGCGCCACCGAGTAAAATAGCGTATGAGGCGCTATACCTTTTTTTGCCCCCCTCCAACCGCAAAAACTTACCTCCAGCCCAGGGGGATGGCACCAGTGAGTCATCCGATGCTCTTCGCGGAGAAGGAATTGGAAGGCGTGCGCACGGGCCGGATAACCGTCGCCTTCCGCCAGTGGAACGAGCCCAAGGTTGATCCCGGACAGGTGTACGAGGATCCCGAGCTGGGGCTCATCAAGGTTCTGGACGTCTCGTCGGTCCGACTGCGGCGGGTGAGCGCCTCCGACGCCCGAGCCGCCGGCGCCGACACACTCTTCGATTTCTTCGAGCGCTTCCGCAACCACAATCCCGACTGCAACCTCGACGATGCCCAGGTTTTCCGCGTCCGCTTCCAGTACGTCGGCGGGGCGCAAAAAGCTCCCAAGCCGCCCACAATGGGCCTCGTAATGGCCGTCTCCAAGCGCCTGGAGGATATCGACCGCCGCGCCCGCACCGGCGGCTGGACCATGGGATACCTCGAAGTCCTCGGCAGCCGCGTCGGCATCAGCTCCAACGAGCTCATCCACGAGCTCGACGAGACCCCCAACCGGCTGAAGAAGAGGCTGGCCAAGCTGCGCCAGCAGAACCTCGTCACCCGGTCCACCGAGGGCTACGCGCTGACCACCCTGGGCGGGCTGGTGCTGCGGTTTTTGTCGTCGTTGGAACGGGCGTGAGCGGCCGATTCTATCAGCAGACTAATGATCCAGGATCACCCAGGACACAATGACGCAAACAAGACAACGATCTACACACATGTATTGAATCTTGGAGGCAATGGAGTGCGAAGCTTGGGCGATGCGCTGTATATCGGATCATACAGACATCTTAATAAACCCTGAAGACAAAGCAAGGCTGATAAATCTAACGCATTGATATTATGATAATTGTGAGATATTTTCGTTTTTCCTTGATTTTCTTTCATCTAGGCTCTATAATATTAACTGTGTCTGGCAAGAGTCGCTAAGCGTCTCTTAAAAGGGCTTAAAGCCCTGAAGCCAGTCGCTTTTTTTAGGTGGTTGTATGTATCTTTGCTACATTGACGAATCAGGCACACCTCAAACTCCAGGGAATACTTCCATTTTATTCTCGCCGGATTATCAATTCCTATCTGGTATTGGCGGGATTGTGAACGTGAAATAGGAATAATAAAGAAAAAATATTATGTAGAACAAGAGATTCATGTTGCGTGGATTCTCCGTCCATACTTTGAGCAAACTCATATACCAGATTTTGAACAGCTTACTTATGATGAACGCAGAAGAGCTGTTGAATCTAAACGAACAACAGAATTACTGAGACTTCAACGGGCAAATAATCCAAAACTATACAGGCAGACGAAAAAGAATAACAAAAAAACCGAACCATATATTCATTTATCATATACTGAACGCCGGAATCTCATAACTGAGTTAGCTGAATGTATTTCCAAATGGGAATTTGCCCGCCTATTTGCTGAATGTATAGATAAAGTCCATTTCGACCCTTCCAAATCCGCCTATTCTATTGATGAACAGGCATTCGATCAGATCGTTTCACGTTTTGAACAGTATTTATCCATAATTTCCAAGAGTTTTGGAGTTGCCAGTTATGGTTTATTAATCCATGATAATAATGAGACTGTTGCTAAAAAGCATACAGAGCTTATGAAGAAATTCTACAAAACAGGCACAAGGTGGACAGCCTTAAGTCATATTATTGAAACTCCGTTATTTGTTGATAGCCAACTTACAAGCATGGTGCAGGTAGCCGATCTATGCGGATATGCTCTCCGTCGTTATCTTGAAAATGGGGAATCCTTTTTATTTAATTTCATCTTTTCTAGAGCTGACCGAAAAGACGGTGTAGTAGTAGGTGTCAGGCATTTCACTACACTTAGTTGCACATGTGCCATTTGTTTGGGCCACAGACCCCGATCTCTGTGACCAGTAGTACACCCTTGACGGCTTCGCCGCCGATGAGCCTGGTTTAAAGGCCAACACCGATGTCAATGGCATCCTCCTCTCCTGGCGTGAGGAAGGCGACTTGGTCGGCTCAAATTGGCGCCTGGAGCGTGACGGGGAGCGCCTGGTCAACCTCTCCGGCGACGCTCTCTACCGCTACCTCGACCGCGATGCCGAGCCGAACGTAACCCACCTCTACACCCTCGAAGCCGTGCTCCCCGGCGGCTCCGTCCGTCGCTTCGGCCCCGTGGAAGCCGCCTGGCCGGGACCAGACGCCGCCAAGCTAACCTTCTGCGCTCCCTACCCATGCCCGGCGACGGACCAGGTGACCTTGAGCTACTTCCTCCCGGAGGGTACGAAAAACGTAGAGCTCTCGCTCTACGACCTCTCGGGCCGGCTCGTGGAATCCTCCGTGACCGTCCCCACCGCCCCCGGCCGCCACGAATTCGCCTACGACACCTCGACGCTTCCACCCGGCGTGTACCTCGTGCGCCTCGCCACCGACGCCGGCGCCATCACCCGCCGGGTGGTTATCACAAGGTGACATCTTACGTGAACTCGTAGGGGCGGACCTTTAGGTCCGCCCGTTTTTTCTAAGGAAGCCCTCACCCCTACCCTCTCCCACGGGGAGAGGGAGACCGCGGGCCGCCGCTTTCACGTTTCCAACCTCGACCCTCACCCTAACCCGTCGGCACGCCGCCCCCCAGAGGGGGGAGGGGATTCGGTTTACTTCTTATACTTTTTCCTCCGGCTCGCGCGGCTGCGCTGCTTGGGCGGCAGGTACTTGAGCCAGTGGGGCTCGCCTTCCGCGGGGGGCCGCCTCCGACCGCGGTCCGCCTTCTTCTCGGGTATTTTACCCGCCGGGTCCAGGTCCAGCCGCAGCGCCGCCAGGTCCACCTTCACCACCTGCACCTGGAGCTTGTCCCCCAGACGGTATGTGTTGCCGGTGTTCCGTCCCACGAGCTGGTCCGGCGACTCCTGGAAGCTGTAGTAGTCGTCGCCCAGCTTCGCCACGTGGACCAGCCCCTCGATCAACAGGTCGTTCAGCTCGACGAAGACGCCCTTGGCAATCACCCCGGTGATGGTCCCGGCGAAAACCTCGCCTAAATGCCCGGTGAGGTACTCCAGCTTCTTGAACTCGTCCGCCTCGCGCTCGGCCTCCTCGGCCAGCTCCTCCGTGGCCGAGGTGTGCTTGGCGATTCCCGAGAGCTCGGTCCGGTCGTAGGGCGACCCGTCGCCGGCGTGGAGCGCCTTGAGCAGCCGGTGCACCACCAGGTCCGGGTAGCGCCGGATGGGGCTGGTGAAGTGCGTGTAGCAGCCCGAGGCCAGCCCGAAGTGCCCGACGTTCTTCGGCGAGTACACCGCCCGCTGGAGGCTCCGCAGCAGCATGAACTTGATGAGCCGCTCGAGCGGCTTGCCCTCGGCGGCCTTGATGAGCCTTTGCATCGCCCGGGGATCGGCGAGCTCGTCGCCGGAGAAGTCCATCTGCAGGAACTTGAGCGACTTGGAGAGGTGCTGGAGCGAGCGGGGGTCCGGCTTGTCGTGGATGCGGTAGAGTGCCGGCCCCTTGGCGTCGGTCAGCAGCTTGGCCACCGCCTCGTTGGCCAACAGCATGAACTCCTCGATGAGCTGATGGGTGCGCAGGCGCTCCTTGACCCGAATCTCCAGCGGCTTGCCGGAGGCCTCGTCCAGTATTATCTTCGCCTCGGGCTGGTCCAGGTCTATGGCCCCGCGGTCCAGGCGCCTTTTGTACAGAACCTTCGCCAGGGCGTCCATCCGCCGCAATCGGTCGGCCAGCTCGTCCAGCTCCGCCTGACTCCTGCCGTGGCCGAGCTCCTGCACGTCGGGGCTCTTTTTGCCGTCAATCAAATCCTGGGCCAGCTCGTACCACAGCCGGTACCGGGAGTTTATCGCGGAGGGGGTCGCCTCCACCGCCGTGACCTCCCCCCTGGCGTCGAGGTCGGCGATGACGCTCACCGTGCGCTTGAGCTCGCCGGGCCGCAGGGAGCAGACGAAATTGGAGAGCCTCTCGGGGAGCATGGGCAGCACCCGGTCGGGGAGGTACACGCTGTTGCCGCGCAGGAAGGCCTCCTCGTCCAGCTCCGTGCCGGGGACCACGTAATTCGACACGTCGGCGATGTGGACCCCCAGCCGCCAGCCGCCGTCTTTCTCCTCCAGGCTTATCGCGTCGTCGAAGTCCTTGGCGTCCACCGGGTCTATGGTGATGATGTACTCGTCGGAGAGGTTTTTCCGCCAGGTCCATTCCTCGTCGGCGATGGCCGGGTCGCACTTCTCGGCCTCGGCCTCGACCTCGGGGGGGAACTCGTCGGGGAGCTCGAACTTGCGGACGATGGCCAGGATGTCCACGCCGGGATCGTCGGGATCGCCCAGGACCTCGATTACCTTGCCCACGGGGATCTCGCGGGGGGCCTCCCAGTCCAGCACCTGGGCCACCACGACCTCGCCGTGCTGCGCGCCGAACCAGTCCTTGTGCGCGACGATGACCGCCACGTGGATGCGCCTATCGAGCGGGGCCACGAAGGCCACGTCGCCCCGGATGCGGAAGGTGCCCACGATGGTCTCCCGGGCCCGGGCCAGGACGCGGATGATTTTCGCCTCGATGCCCTGGCCGCGGGTGTCGCCCAGGACGCGCCCAACCACGCGGTCGCCGTGGATGGCCGTGCCGAAGTTGCCCCGCCCCACGAAGGCGTCCGTCTGGCCCTCCTCGTCGGGGATGATGAAGCCGAAGCCGCGCTCGTTGCCCTTCAGGCGGCCGACGACGAGGCCCATCATGCGCGGCAGGCCGTAGCGCCCGGCTTTATTGGCGAAGAGGCGGCCCTCCTGTTCCAGCTCCTCGAGGGCGTCGAGGACGGCCTCGTTGTTGGCGTGGAGGGCCTCGGATATAGTATCCGGCGAGAGGGGCTTCGCGGCCTTCTCGTCGAAGTAGGCGCAAATTTTCCGCGCCAGGAGGTTCGGTTGCTCGGTCATCTCAGCTCCTCTTTTTCGAGGGCGCTAGAACCTGAGTGTATCCAACTAGCTTGACAAGTTTTTGTTGACTATCCTACTATGACCTTGAAATGGAAGGCTACATGAAAGGATGTAGAAGATGACTCGTAGTAGCGGATTACTTAGATCACTCGCAAAACTTGCTACAACAAGTAGCAGACGTTCTTATTCAACCAGCGGAAGGATTAAGTACTCCGTCGAAGTTAAACATGATGGATTACATGAGTACAAGTTCATGACAGGTTACGATAAACATGCTCTAGAAGAAAAGGCAAACGCGTTAATGGACAAGTGGAATGCCAAATGGGAAGAAATCCAGAGAAAACAAGAAGCTAAAATGCGTCTTGAACAAAAGATTGAAATTGTCAGGCAAAAAACGGAATCTGCTAAAGAAGAAATTAACAAGGCAACAACACTACTGCTTACTAGTTTACAAACTTCTCATTCCATAGATTGGGATTCATTAAAAGATTTTACACCCTTTCCGACAACAAAACCAAGCGAGCCTAAACTTAAAGTTCTGCCGGTACAACCTGATATCAAAGACCCCATATACAAAGCTAAACTGGGAATTATAGGGCGTATCTTCTCCGGAATTAAAAAGAAACGTCTTGACCAATCAAAGCAAAAATACGATGTTGCACTTAATACCTGGCAACAAGAAAGTCAAAAAGTTTCAGAAACTAACAAACAAGCAACAGAACGATATAAAAAGAAAACGGAAGATTGGGAAAACGAAAAGAGAAAATATGAAGAAGAACAACAACTACAACATAATGAGATAGATCAACTAAGAAAAAGTTACGAAAATAATGAACGTGAAGCGATAGAACAATACTTTAGTATTATTATATCTAAGTCAAATTATCCCAATTGGATTTCAATTGATCACGAGCTTCTATACAATGCTGAAAATCGTCAGTTAATTGTGGATATGCAATTACCCTCCCCTTCTGATATACCGAGTTTAAAAGAGGTTAAATATATAAAGACCAAAGACGAAATTCAAGAAGTATTATTAAAGGAACAGGATATTAACAAATTATATGATAGTGTCGTCTATCAAATGCTGTTGCGAACGATACATGAACTATTTGACGCTGACACAACCGACGTTTTAGATGCTGTGGCATTGAATGGTATAGTAAATTACATAGATAAATCAACAGGTAAAGAAGAAACAAGTTGTATCGTTTCACTACTGACAACTAAAAAGGATTTCTTGGATATAAATTTATCTGCTGTTGATGTAAAAAGCTGCTTTAAAAAGCTCAAAGGGATTGGTAGTGCTCAACTCTACGGCATGACACCTGTAAATCCAATCCTCCAAATGGACAAACAGGATTCTCGGTTTGTCGCATCATACGCTGTTGCAGAAAAGCTATCTGAAGGGATGAATATTGCGTGTATTAGTTGGGAGGATTTCGAACACCTTGTTCGTGAGCTATTCGAAAAAGAATTTACAGAGTCCGGCGGCGAAGTAAAAATTACACAAGCAAGTCGAGATGGTGGTGTTGATGCTGTAGCCTTTGATCCAGATCCCCTTCGGGGGGGGAAGATCGTGATTCAGGCGAAGCGATACACAAATACAGTGCCTGTATCGGCAGTTCGAGATTTATATGGAACATTGATCAACGAAGGTGCCTCCAGGGGTATTCTTATCTCCACCTCGGATTACGGTACTGATTCTTATCAGTTTGCCAAGGATAAACCTCTAACCCTTCTTAGCGGAAATCACCTGCTTCACCTCCTAAACAAGCATGGCTATAAAGCTAGGATAGATTTAAAAGAAGCAAAGGAAATTAATAAAGCCAACGAAAATCAACGATAAAGCGAGGCTACTCCGACGTAGAGCGGACCGTGGGATAAACCTCCCTGCGGGCCGATTTTATTCTTCCTTTTTCGCCCACGGGAGTTGGTAGCGGCAGGCGAAGGCCACATCGGCGGGCCGGGGACCGCCCCACCACGCGCTGGCCGCGATTACGTGCTCATCGGTATACTCGTAGGCGTAGAGCTTCGGCGTGACCGTCACCGTCTCGCCGGGGGCCAGCTCCGCGATGTAAACCGCCCCGTCCTTGGCGATGCTCGCGTTGCGCGTGGGCTCTGTGCGGACGCGGATATTTTTCAGGGTTTTCGAGCCCAGGTTCGTCACCTCGACCGGCACGTCGAAGAGGAAGGCGCCCACCCCCGCGGGGCGCCCGACCTTTATCTCGACGGGGATGTCGCCGGTGAGGGCGCGCAGGCGGCTCATGGCCGACGCCCCGGCCACGATGTAGTCGTCTATGGTCCAGCCGCCGGTACGGTAGGCCATCCGCTCGAGGTCGTGGAGGAAGAGGCCCTCGACGAGCCCGTCGGCGCGCAGGGGGCCGAACTTATCCAAATAGTTCGGATCCTCGGCGAGGAGGTCGTCCCAGGGCCCGGCGGAACCGGCCAGGCCGTCGGTGGCCTGCTCCGCCCGGTTCCCCATTTCGAGGGGGAAGGGCGCGGCGGGGTTGTACGGGTTGACCAGTTGGACCGGGTCGGCGATGACCCCGGCCACGAGGTTCGTCCGCCCGTCGCGGTACTCCTTGGGCCACTCGCGCATCAGGCCGTCGAACTCGTTGCGCGTGGCGTCGTAGAGCATGAGGGCGACGAAATCCGCCCCGGCGTCGGTCATCATCAGCGGGTCCTGCCCGTGCTGGTGGCACCAGCCGAGGACGAAGCACCACAGGGGCTTGGTGATGCCGGCGCGCCCTTTGATTTCGGCCAGCGTCCGCGCCGCCTTACTCGCACGCCACCACTGCCACAGCCGCTTCATGCTTTCATTGGAGCGCGTCGCCCCCACCAGCCACGCCATCTGCACCTCGATGGGCTCACTCGTGAAGCCGTCGTAGGGCTCCAGGCCCAGCTCGGTCACCATGTCGGTCACCAGCTCGAAGCCGCCGGGGCCCGAGCGGATGTAGTCCAGGCCGACGTAGTCCACCTGGGGCTCGGCCTGCAGGTTTTTCGCCAGCTCGACGATCTGCCGCTTGCGCAATTCGCAGTCGAGGCTGGCGTTGAGCGTCGTCCAGAAACCGGGCTTGGCGGTGGGGTCCTCGGGGATTACGTAGTTGCGCGAGAACTCGTAGGGGATGTCGGGACGCACCTCGCCGTAGGGGAAGAAGCAGGCGATCCAGGCGCCGAATGCCATCCCGGCCCGGTGGCACTCCCGCGCCAGCACCGGCACCAGGTCCAGGTCGCGCTGGAGCCAGGGGTGCTCGGCTGTGGGGTGGTGCGCGGCCTTGGTCATCCCGGCGCAGAACCAGACCGAGTCGGCCCCGGCGTACTCGGGCCAGGCGACCACGTTCTTCCAGCCGGGGACGCGCATCCGCGGCCCGCCCAGACGCGCGGCGTAGTAATCGGCGTCGGTCTCCAGGGTGACGGCGAAGTGCGGCAGGGGGACCCTGCCGTTGGGGGATTTTCCCCGGATGCGGAATCCGGCCGTGGTCGAGCCCAGCTCCTCGCCGGCCGAGTCCAGGGCGCGCACGGTCATCGCGTAGTCGCCCAGGTCCGGGTCCCAGGGCATGGCCCAGCGCCCCACCCAGCGGCCGTCCTCCAGGCGGAACTCGACCTCTTTTCGCCCCGAGACGCCGGTGACCGTCTCGCCGTTGCGCTCGGGGACGCCGACCACACGCTCGGTCCCGGGGGGTGAGCCCTCGGCGGTGACGACCACCACCTCGTAACGCCAGTAAGCGGGCTGCGTGGCGGCGGCGGTGAACACGACCGGCTCCGCCGTCACGGCGGCCAGGCCGAGGAAGACGAGGGCGGCGGTGAGCGCAATCGCGGCGGATAACTTCGTCTTCAAAGGCGGGGCCCCCTTTCTGCGCGCCACGATGCTAGCACGGCGCCCGGGGCCAGTCAACGCGGACGGTGGGGCGGCCCGGTGACCGGGAGGTCGAAAAAACGTCCTGGCCCGACTTTTGCTTGTCTTGTTTTCCGCGCGAAATGGGGCTATATATAGGGTGATGCGTGTGCGCAGCATGGAGGCAAGCCCTTGAGACACGCCGCCTCGAGGTTCCTAATACCGCCTTAGTTCCCGCAGCCCACGGTAAATCGCTCACAAGACCATCCCCTCACCCGACCCGCCGATCCGCCCACGGCGTCCCCGCAACGAGAGGGTAACGAAGGAGAGTGTATGTCCGGCTCAAAGAAGGAGAAGAAGCGCGACGATCTCCACGACAAGCACATACGCCGCAGCGTGGACCACCAGATCAACGAGCAGGCGAAAGCGCACGGCAGGGACATGAGAACCGCCAGACACGGCAGATCCATCGGCGGTTACCGACAGACCGAAGGGAGAGGTTTCAAGAAGAGATAACCGACCCACAACTGTTGAGCGATGTCGGGCGGCCCGCGCGGCCGCCCTTTGTGCCGCCGGAAAAAAGTGCTATAATGGTGGTGTAATTGGGGTATCCGCCCCGGTCGGGACGAAAACCCCTCATGAAGGAGGAAAGGTGAAGAAAACGCTTCTTTTGCTCTTGGTCGTTGTCTGCGCCTTCGCCGCCAACAGCGTAATGACCGGCGGCATCCCGTTCAACACTCATCCTCAGCCCCCGGCTGATCCTGAGTTCTACTGGGATGACGGGATCATGTCCAGCGGTTGGATCTGGTTCACCGGCGGCAACTACTGGGGCGTGCAGTTCGACGAGGTCAAGACCGGCGGATTTCCTGGCCTGGTAAACGCTTACGGCGCCGTGACCTATCCTGGTTGGCCGGACACCCCCTTCCAGGGCGCCACCATGCACACCTTCTCGGACCTGGGCGGCTACCCGGGCACCGACCTGGGGTATGAGACCCTGATGTTCACCGCGGGCGGCGTTTTCCAG